>PDSN01000045.1 GCA_002748505.1 Gammaproteobacteria bacterium
GGCCAGCGCAGCGACAATAAAAATACCACTGTGCAGAGTATCCCACAGCGTACCCGACATATAGGCGCCTACCGCTCCGCCTAAACCAAAACTGGAAGCGCTGTAAAATGCCTGGCCTTGACCGGCAAATTTTGCCGGGAAACGCTGGCGAATCAGTTCTATGCCCGCACAGTGAAACGTACCAAAGGTCGCCGCATGCAATAGCTGTGCGGCAAGGAGAATCCACAGAGAATCAGCCATCGTGCCGATCACGAGCCAGCGCAGTGTGGCGAGGACGAGACTGGCAAGCAAAATAGGACGTACCCCAAAGCGGCTGAGCAGTTTGTGCATGATAATAAAAATGCCAACCTCCGCCGCAACACCCAAAGACCACAACAAACCCACCACGGTACTGCTGTAGTTGAGTTCTTCCATGTAGATGCTGTAAAAGGTGTAGTATGGGCCATGGCTGAACTGCAACAAAAAACACACCGCAAAAAAGCCCCAAATAGCGGGCTGGCGCAAGATAGCCCACAGCTCGGAAAATGATTGCGACTGATCCGCGTGAGCGGTTTCGCGACTGCCGTCAATTAAACAGGTACACACAAAAATGGATGCCAACAACACCAGCAAGATAATCGGCAGCAAGGTGATATTGTAGTAGTTAAACACCACCCCTAAACCACTGGCCGCGACGATAAAACCAATGGAACCCCACAGGCGAACGCGACTGTATTTGGCGTACTGATCACCCAGAAAATGCAGCGTTACCACCTCAAACTGCGCCAGCACCGCGTTCCAGAAAAAACTGAACACGACAAACAACCCAGCTAAAGCGAAAAACGATAGGTCCAGTAAAATAGCGGTGAAAGAAAGTGCCGCAGTTAATGCGCCGATGCGTATCACCAGAACACGGTAACCGGTTGTATCTGCAACCCAGGCCCAGATATTGGGCGCAAAAATCCGCGTCCCCATAAACACCGCAGATAATATGCCGATTTGTCTGGCGTCAAAACCTTCGTTTTGCAAATACAAATTCCAGAAAGGCACAAATGCGCCCATCGCGGCGAAAAAGAAAAAATAAAAACCGGATAGACGCCAGTAAGGCATGGACTTAATCTCTGCTTACGCTCGCGGGCACAACAGGCGTGGTTGAAACCACATCGGCATTTTGCGCGCGATGGCGCAGCAAATGATCCATCAACACCAGCGCGAGCATAGCCTCGGCAATCGGTGTGGCGCGAATACCCACACAGGGATCGTGCCTGCCCTTGGTCACCACCTCGATGGGTTCGCCGTGAATATCAATACTCTTACCTGGCTGGCGTATGCTGGAGGTGGGTTTTAACGCCATGCTGACCAGCAAATCCTGCCCGCTGGAAATACCGCCCAGGACACCGCCTGCGTTGTTCGATAAAAAACCCTCGGGGGTGATTTCGTCACGGTGTTCGCTGCCCAACTGCGCCACACTGGCAAAACCCGCGCCCACTTCCACACCTTTTACCGCGTTGATACCCATCATCGCGTGGGCGATATCCGCATCGAGTCGATCAAATACCGGCTCGCCCAAACCCACCGGCATGTTGCGCGCAATCACGTTAATGCGGGCGCCCACAGAATCGCCCTGTTTGTTGAGCGCTTGCATATACTGCTCAAGCTCGGGGATTTTGGCCGCGTCGGGAAAGAAAAACGGGTTGTCATTGACGATGGATAAATCGATGGTTTCCGCTGCAATCGGCCCTAACTGCTGCATATAACCAATAATTTCTACGCCCTGCTGGGCCAGATACTTTTTGGCGATAGCCCCCGCTGCCACACGCATGGCGGTTTCTCGCGCCGACGAGCGCCCGCCGCCGCGATAATCGCGAAAACCGTATTTTTGCTGATAGCTGTAGTCGGCATGGGCCGGGCGAAAGGTCGCAGCAATGTTGGCGTAATCTTTGCTGCGCTGATCAGTGTTTTCAATCAAAAGACCAATCGGCGTACCCGTGGTTTTACCTTCAAACACACCGGACAAAATACGCACGCTATCGGCCTCGCGGCGCTGGGTGGTATAACGGGAAGTACCGGGTTTACGACGGTCTAAATCGGCTTGTAAATCGTCCTCACAGAGTTCTATCCCCGGCGGACAACCATCTACCACACAACCCAGTGCCGGCCCGTGGCTCTCGCCGAAACTGGTCACCGTAAACAGTTTGCCAAAGGTGTTACCCGCCATAATACCTACTCACTAAAAAAAAAACGCTTATTATGCCGCCAAACCGCGGGTTTCACCAGTGATCATACAGTGCGCCTCTGCCTTACGGCGGGAGCCGCGCTACTACAATTGCGCCGCCTGTAAGGCGCAGACCCCGTGCCCACCGCGTTCCAGCTCTATCCACAAAAAAGGCAATGTGGGAAACGCCGCCTCCAGCGCCGGCCAACTGTTGCCCACTTCAAGTATCAAGGTACCCTTGGGCGTAAGATGGTTTTTTACCTCGGCCAATAGTTGACGGGTAAAATCCAAACCATCAGCGCCAGAACCCAGAGCGATAGCAGGTTCGTGCTGATACTCCCGCGGCATATCGGCGAGGTCTAATGCGTTTACATAGGGCGGGTTGCAAACGATAAGATCGTAGCGCTGGTCTGTTAGCGCCGCAAAACCGTTAGAGTGCACGGTGCGCACACGATCGGCGACGCCGTGATAGGCGATGTTTTCATCGGCCAGAGCCAGTGCGTCCCGGTCTATGTCGGCCAGATCCACCCGTGCGGCGTCGATATAGACCGCGCAGGCGATACCAATCGAACCGCCACCGCAACACAAATCGAGAATGCGCGCCTCACCCTCGGGTGCTATCCACCAGGGGTAAAACTGCTGCTCGATAAGCTCGGCAATGGGCGAACGCGGCACCAGGGCACGCTCATCGGCGATAAATTCAAGTCCGGCAAAATAAGCGCGGCCTGTTAAATACGGCAGCGGTTTACCATCGACCACCCTTTCGCGTAACAGTTGTTGAATGTCGTTCAACTCGCGCTCGCTAAGCCGCCGCTGAGCCTGTTCTGCTGCTAAATTTTGCGGTTCGTCACAGGCAAAAAGTACCAATTGCACCGCTTCATCCCAGGGATTATCTGTGCCGTGGCCAAAAAATACTCCGCTGTCGGCAAGTGCCTGCGCGCAGTATTCAATGGCTTGATAAAGCGTCTGTAGTGAATTATCCGTGTTCATAGCCTGGTTTGCTTATGGTTACAAGGGTTGCTACTATCGCCCGCGTCAGACTTAATGAAGCGGAGACCAGCGTGGAACAACATTGGCAGGCCATTATTGAAGCAGTTGGCGAAGATATCAACCGCCCCGGCTTAAAAGATACGCCCGCGCGCGCTGCAAAAGCGTTTCAGTTTTTGACCCGAGGCTATGAACAATCCGTAGAGGAAGTGGTTAACAATGCGCTGTTTCCCTCAGACTCTCAAGAAATGGTATTGGTACAGAATATCGAACTCTACTCCCTGTGCGAACACCATATGCTGCCCTTTATCGGCAAGTGTCATGTCGCCTACCTGCCTACGGGCAGAGTGCTGGGGCTGTCAAAAATCGCGCGCATTGTGGATTTATACGCCCGCCGCCTGCAAATTCAGGAAAACCTGACCACCCAGATTGCCGAAACAGTGGAAAACGTTACCGAAGCTGCGGGTGTGGGCGTTATCATCGAAGCCAAGCACATGTGTATGATGATGCGCGGCGTGGAAAAACAAAACTCGCTGATGAAAACCTCCGCAATGCTCGGTGCCTTTCGCGAGGAAGAAAAAACCCGCAATGAGTTTTTGTCTTTATTGAGAAGCAGTGACTGCTGATTTATCCCCGTCGGGCTGACCGGATTGCAGGGGCTGCCACAGCTCCAGATGCAGATATTGGCGCGCACTGGTTCTCGCGCAGCCGTACATCAACAGATAATCGCCATTGTTTAACTGATAGGCGCGGTAGCGCTGATTGTCGTCGCGTCCGTATAAAATACGCTGATTAAACACGCGGTTAGCCCATTGCACCGGATTGCCGCAATCGCGGCCATCGCAGCGAAATAAAGGTTGCAGTTCGCCAAGTTGCGCCACAAGTTGCGCAAGTACTTCGTCAATGGTGTAGCCGTCGATGATCTGCACCGTCAGCATTTGCCGATCTGCCGATAGCCGCTCACTGTGCTTGAAATCCCATGCACCACGTCTTTTTTGTATCGCCCCCAGTCCCAGCTGGTGATTGCGCACGGTATCGCTGCTTTGCGCCACCACCTCGGTAAACGGCCAGCCGCTGAGCAATGCAAACAAGGCGGGCATGTCAGGGTTTTGCTCTGTTTGCGCAAACACGCTGCTGGCAAACAGTGTAAGAGCAAGTGCCAAGCTGGTTTTAAACATATCAGGCTCCATCTGAAAAACTGGCAGCTTGTTGATTGTGTATCTGCGTTGCCACTGCCTCGGGCTAGCCCGGATATTTCACCAGTACGACAGCTACGTTGATATTATTTGCTTAATATCAATGGGTTATGTGGTGAATGACAACAAAAGCCAATGTACAAACTGCGCCTAAATGGTTTTTCGAAAAAAATGACTTTGAATCTTGCCCAAAACCATTCAAACCGTAGCTACCGCTACGCTTTTCATGATGTTTGAGCAACCTTCTTTGTCCTTTTTCCCGAAAATTCCATTTACTGGTGAAACATCCGGGCTAGGACGCGCCCTGCGCAAAAAACTGCAAGATCGCCGTTGCCAGTAATTCTACCTCATCTTCCATATGAAAGTGATGACCTCCGGGCAGCTCTTGCACCTCGGTGTGTTCGGGCAGCCCGGTTTCTGCCAACACCATACCATACTGGGCTTTTAAGCCTTCACTGGCCAACAGTAGTAACACGGGCATATGCAGCGCCTCAAGCACCGCAAGGCGTTGCGAGGCGGTAAGTTTTACGGAGGATGCACCACGCAACCTGGGATCGGATGTCCATTGCAGTTTACCATCGCCCAAATCCCGTGTACCACGCTGTGCCAACAGCATCGCCGCCGCATGTGGCAACGGCGCGCCGGCTTGTTCACGCTGCAGTGCCGCTTCGGACAAACCCTTCACAATGCGGTTGTCGCGCTGCAACAATTGCTCGCGCTCCACGTAGTGTTTGCGCAGTTGTTTGACGAACTCCTTACCCGACAGCGGCTCTGGCAACATGCCGTCCAACAACACAAGCTGCGTAACTCGCTCTGGCACAACCGCAGCGAGCAAGGAACTGATCATCGCGCCACGGGAATGTCCGATGATGGAAAACCTTTCCCAGCCCAAATGATCGGGTAAAACACGAAGCTGCGCAAGGTCTTCCCAGATCTGGTAACCGGAGTCCAGACTGTGATGGCTGCTCTGACCGTGGCCGGGCAAATCCGGTGCGACCACATAATACCCGTGCAGCAAGGGCGCCAGGCGAGCAAAACTCGCGGCGTTGTCCAGCCAGCCATGCAATGCCAAAACGGGCGGCTGGCTGGGATCACCCCAGGCCAGCGCCCGAATCCTCAAGCCGTCAATCTCAAAGCTTAAGTCGCTGGCGCCATTCACTGCTGCTGACTCATGGCCACCAACAGTTTGTTCAAACGCGATACATAGACGGCGGGATCATCCAACTGACCGCCCTCTGCCAATTGCGCCTGATCGTGGACAATGCTGGCCAGCTCGGCAAAGCGCTCTTCGTCCTGCTCCTGATCGAGCATTTTCAACAGTGGATGGGTGGGGTTGATTTCCAAAATGGGTTTGGAATCTGGCACCTGCTGACCCGCCGCTTCCATAATGCGGCGCATCTGCGCACCCATGTCATGCTCACCGACCACCAGACAGGCGGGTGATTCGGTTAAACGATGAGTCGTGCGCACACTGTCCACCTGCTCTTTCAGCGACTCGCTAAGACGCTCTACCAGGGACTCGCTATCCTTTTCGATCTGCTCCCGCTCGGCCTGGTCTTCCTCACTGGCATCGCCTAAATCCAGCTCGCCGCGCGCCACATCCTGCAGCACTTTGCCATCAAATTCGTGCAAGTGGTTCATCAGCCAGTCGTCGATGCGATCTGACAACAGCAAGACCTCCAGACCCTTTTTGCGAAACACTTCAAGGTGCGGGCTGTGCTTGGCCGTGGCGTGGTTTTCAGCAACCACGTAGTAGATTTTGTCCTGCCCTTCCTGCATGCGCGAGACATAATCCTGCAGCGACTGATCCTGTTTTTCCGCATCGGTATGAGTCGTGGAAAAACGCAGCAGCTTGGCAATCGCTTCCTTATTGCCCATGTCTTCGGCAGGGCCCTCTTTCAAAACCTGGCCGAATTCCGCCCAAAACTCGCCGTAGCTATCGGGGTCTTTTTTCGCCATTTTATCCAGCATAGAAAGCACGCGCTTGGTCAGCGCCGCGCGCATGGAATCCACGGCGGGGTCTTGCTGTAATAATTCGCGGGAAACATTTAAGGACAAGTCGTTGGAATCCACCACCCCTTTTACAAAACGCAAATACAGCGGCAAAAACTGCTCGGCGTCATCCATGATAAAGGTGCGCTGCACATAGAGCTTCAGGCCGCGATTCATATCGCGATTCCACATATCAAACGGCGCCTTGGCGGGTAAGTACAGCAAGCTGGTGTACTCCAACTTACCTTCTACCTTGTTGTGACTCCACTTAAGCGGCGCATTAAAATCGTGCGAAATGTGCTGATAAAAGCTTTTGTACTCCTCGTCGGACACCTCGTTGCGAGGACGCGTCCACAACGCGGTGGCGGTGTTGATGGTTTCGTATTCCGGCGCTTTTGGCTCTTCCTCTTTATCCTCTTCATCCATGCTGGGCGCAAGCATCTTAACGGGCACTGAAATGTGGTCAGAGTATTTCTTAATCACACTGCGCACACGCCAGTCACTGGCAAACTCCTCGGCATCGCTTTTTAAATGCAGCGTTACCTGGGTGCCGCGACCCGGTTTTTCCGCGTCCGCCACGGAGAAATCCGACTCACCTGTAGACTCCCACAGCACCGCTTGATCGGCACTGTCGCCGGCGCGGCGAGACAGCACCGACACTTTATCCGCCACAATGAACGCCGAATAAAAGCCCACGCCAAACTGGCCGATCAACTGCGAGTCTTTTTGCTGATCGCCGGTCAAACTGTTTAAAAACTGCGCCGTGCCGGATTTTGCAATCGTGCCCAAATGCTCGATCACGTCCTCGCGGCTCATACCGATACCGTTGTCGGCAATCGTGATTGTCTTGGCTGCCTCGTCAACATCCACGGTGATGCAGTAATCGCCCTCACCTTCAAGCAGTGCCTCATTCGCAAGCGCCGCAAAGCGCAGCTTATCAACCGCGTCAGAGGCGTTGGAGATAAGCTCACGCAAGAAAATCTCACGGTTGCTGTAAAGCGAATGGATCATCAAATGCAGCAGTTGTTTGGCTTCAGTTTGAAAACCCAGAGTTTCCTGTTGTTTGACGTTTTCGGTCATAGTGTCCTCGTTAATGCAGGTAAATCTCAGTGCTTGAGACATGGGGACGGGAATGAAAAATTCAAGGGCTGGTTTGCGCAGATGGTGGAGCTACGGGCAAAAAAAAGCCCGCTGCTGCGGGCTTTTTTATGGAGGGCTGAAACACTACCAGCCGGTGATCTCACCGAGGGCGCTGCCGATATCGGCCAGAGAGCGTACGGTTTTAACGCCGGCGTCTTCAAGTGCGGCGAACTTCTCATCCGCAGTGCCTTTACCACCGGAAATGATCGCACCCGCATGACCCATACGCTTACCTTTGGGTGCGGTAACACCCGCGATATAAGACACCACAGGCTTGGTCACGTTGGCTTTGATAAACGCCGCCGCCTCTTCTTCCGCGGTACCGCCGATTTCACCGATCATCACAATCGCTTCAGTGGCGGGGTCTTTTTCGAACATATCCAGAATGTCGATAAAGTTGGAACCGGGGATGGGGTCACCACCGATGCCCACGCAGGTGGACTGGCCGTAGCCCGCGTCAGTGGTTTGTTTTACCGCTTCGTAGGTCAGAGTTCCAGAGCGCGATACGATACCCACTTTACCAGGCAGGTGAATATGACCGGGCATAATGCCGATTTTACACTCGCCTGGGGTGATAACACCGGGACAGTTGGGACCGATCAAGTGCACGCCAAGCTCATCGCAGCGCACTTTACAAACGAGCATATCCAGCGTGGGAATACCCTCGGTAATACAGACGATCAGCTTAATACCCGCATTGGCCGCTTCTAGAATGGAGTCCTTACAGAAGGGTGCAGGCACGTAGATCACAGAGGCATCTGCACCGGTTTGCTCTACCGCCTCGGCGACAGTGTTAAACACGGGCAAGCCCAGGTGTTCCTGACCGCCCTTACCGGGGGTGACGCCACCGACCATTTGCGTGCCGTACTCAATCGCCTGCTCGGAGTGGAAAGTACCCTGTGAGCCGGTAAAACCCTGGCAGATAACCTTGGTGTTTTTGTCAATTAAAATGCTCATTATGCTGCACCTCCTGCTGCTTTAACGGCTTGCTGAGCAGCGTCGGTCAGGCTGGTGGCGGCGATAATATTCAGGCCGCTGTCTGCCAACACTTTTTGACCCAAGTCCGCATTGTTACCCTCTAAACGAACCACGACGGGCACTTTCACGCCCACCTCTTCTACCGCGCCAATCACACCTTCGGCAATCAAATCACAGCGCACGATGCCACCGAAAATATTAACCAGTACGGCTTTTACGTTTTCATCTGACAGAATAATTTTAAAGGCTTCAGTGACGCGCTCTTTGGTTGCACCACCACCAACGTCGAGGAAGTTGGCCGGTGCACCACCGTGCAGTTTAACGATGTCCATCGTGCCCATCGCCAGGCCCGCACCGTTCACCATGCAGCCGATGTTGCCATCCAGCGCTACGTAGTTCAGCTCCCATTGCGCCGCGTGCGCTTCACGTTCGTCTTCCTGGGAGGGATCGTGCATTTCCTGTAATTGCTTTTGACGGTACATCGCATTGCTGTCAACGCCGAGCTTGGCATCCAGGCAGTGCAGATTGCCTTCTTCGGTAATCACCAGCGGGTTGACTTCAATCAGCGCCAGGTCTTTTTCTTCAAACATTTTGGCAAGACCCAAAAAGATCTGTACAAACTGTTTGATTTGAGCACCCTTCAAACCCAGCTTAAACGCCAGCTCTCGACCCTGGTAAGGCTGTGCACCCACCAGCGGATCAATGATTGCACGCAGGATTTTTTCGGGGGTTTCGTGGGCGACTTTCTCAATCTCCACACCACCCTCGGTTGAAGCCATGAACACAATACGACGGGAGGAGCGATCGACTACCGCACCTAAATAAAGCTCATCGGCGATGTCGGTGCATGTCTCTACCAAAATCTTGCTGACAGGCTGACCGTTTTCGTCGGTCTGGTAAGTGACCAGATTTTTACCCAGCCACTGCTTGGCAAAGTCCGCGACCTCCTGCGGCGTTTTTACCAACTTAACACCACCTGCCTTACCGCGACCACCGGCATGTACCTGGGCTTTCACTACCCACATATCACCGCCAATTTTTTCCGCTGCGGCCGCAGCTTCCTCTGCCGTATCCACCGCGTAGCCAGTGGACACGGGCAAGCCATACTGTGCAAACAGCTGCTTACCCTGATACTCGTGAAGGTTCATTAACGTCCATCCTCTCTCACATTGTGTTTTGGGCAGCGCTTGCGCCCTGCCCGCTTATCCCGCCCATGCCGAAAAGGCCATGGGCGATTGGTTTACTAGCGCTTTTTGCGGTTGCCGATATGGATGGCCTGACCATCCACCGCCAACGCCGCTTCGTGCACCGCTTCTGACAGGGTTGGATGACCAAAAATTGTCAGGGCGATATCTTCGGTACTGGTGCCAAACTCCATCGCTATCACCACCTGCTGCACCAGGTCGGCGGCGCTGGGGCCAACAATATGACAGGCCAGGACGCGATCAGTATCGGCATCAGAGATAATTTTCACCAGGCCCTCGGTATCCGACTGCGCCAGAGCCCGACCACAGGCGGCGAAGGGGAAAGTGCCGGTTTTGTAGTTCACACCATCGCGCTTTAGCTGTTGTTCGGTAGGTCCTACCGATGCCACTTCCGGGTGCACATAGATCACGCTGGGAATCAAGTCGTAGTTCATCTGTGCGTCTTTACCGACAATGCGCTCGGCCACCATGATACCCTCTTCCGACCCTTTGTGCGCCAGCATCGGGCCGCGCACCACGTCGCCAATCGCGTACACATGCGGCGCCTCTGTTTCGCAGTGATCGTTCACATAGATACAACCGCGCTCATCCAGGGTTACATCGGAGTCGGAGGTGAACAGCGACTGACCCAAGGGGCGACGACCTACGGCAACCACCAATTTATCGAACGTTTCTTTGTGCTCGCCATCGGCGGTGGTAAAAGACACTTCCACCTGTTTTTTCTTGCCGGAGCCTTTCACTTCGGTGCCGGTAACACGCGCCCCAAGGCGGATGTCCAGGCCCTGCTTTTTGAGGATTTTGCCGGTTTCTTTGGCAACTTGGGCATCGACCATAGGCAGGAATTCATCCAGTGCTTCAAGTACCACAACCTCCGCACCCAAACGACCCCAGACACTGCCCAGCTCAAGCCCGATAACACCCGCACCAATCACACCTAAACGCTCAGGCACGGCCTCAAACTCCAGCGCGCCAGTGGAATCCACGATGGTTTCGCCATCGGTGGGCGCAGGAGGGATTTCCACGGGTACCGACCCGGCGGCAATAATCACATCCTTGGCTTCCAGCAGGGAGGTATTACCCTTGTGATCGGTCACCTCAACATTGGCGCCAGCGACGACCTTGCCCGTGCCTGCCACCGTGGTCACCCCATTGTGCTTGAACAGGGCCGCTATGCCGCCGGTCAGCTGCTTAACCACTGCGTCTTTGCGCTTGAGCATATCCTTGACATCCAGCTTGACGTCTTTGAAGGAAATGCCGTGATCTTTCAGGTGTTCAGTGGCTTCGAGATAGCGATGGGAGCTATCTAACAGCGCCTTTGAAGGAATACAACCAACATTCAGACAGGTGCCACCCAGTGTCGCCGTGCCCTCTTTTTCACCGGGCCATTTCTCCACACAGGCGGTTTTCAAACCCAGTTGCGCACATTTGATCGCCGCCACATAACCCGCAGGACCGGCACCAATCACCACCACATCGTATTTATCAGACATAATCTTCACCTGTATCGTTCGCTGTTATAGAAATTGCGCGCCCAACGCGGAGCGCGCATGTCGTGGGTTACAGTTGCAACAAGATACGTGCGGGGTCTTCAATCAAGTCTTTCACTGCAACTAAGAACTGCACGGCGGTTTTGCCGTCGATCAGACGGTGGTCATAAGACAGCGCCAGATACATCATCGGCAACACCACCACCTCGCCGTTGACGACCATGGGACGCTCCTGGATTTTGTGCATGCCCAAAATGCCGGTTTGTGGTGGATTCAAAATCGGCGTGGACAGCAGCGAACCAAACACGCCGCCATTGGTCACCGTAAACGTGCCACCGGTCATATCATCAATGGTGAGTTTATTGTCGCGCGCTTTCAGGCCCAGCTCGCGAATCTTCGCCTCGATGTCCGCTAGGCTCATAAAGTCCGCGTCGCGCAGCACAGGCACGACCAAGCCATTGTCAGTGGATACCGCAACGCCGACATCCTGATAACCATGATACACCACATCGTTGCCATCAATCGAGGCGTTCATCTCGGGGAAACGCTTCAGCGCTTCGCAACAGGCTTTCACAAAAAAGCCCATAAAGCCCAAACGGGTGCCGTTGTGGGTTTTCTCGAACTGGTCTTTGTACTTGGCGCGCAGCGCCATCACCGGCGCCATGTTGACCTCGTTAAAGGTGGTCAACATGGCCGTTTCCTGACTTGCCTCAAGCAGGCGCTCGGCAATGCGGGCGCGCATACGGGTCATCGCAACCCGCTTTTCAACACGCTCACCCGTAGCCACCGGTGCGGCCTCTGTCGTCGTCGGTGCCGCTGCGGCCGCGGATTGGGCAGTCTCAGCGGGAGGATTTTTGATGTGGTTGACAACATCTTCTTTAGTGATCCGGCCGCCCTTACCTGTGCCCTTGATGGCGCTGGGATTGAGCTTGTGCTCGGCAATCAGCTGGCGCGCCGCAGGGCCCATGGTGACTTCAGCGTCGGTTTCCGCAGGTGCCTGTGCTGCCTCTGGCGCTTCTGCTGGTGCCGCCGCAGGTGCAGACGCCGTTGCCGATTCGTCCAGCCTGGCAAGCAATTGCTCTGAGGCAATAGTGTCGCCCTCATTCGCGAGGATTTCAGTAATCACACCATCAGCCGGTGCGACCACTTCCATGACTACCTTGTCAGTTTCAATTTCCACAATCAGTTCATCGCGAGACACGGCCTCGCCCGCTTGTTTGTGCCAGGTTGCGACCTCGCCGTCGGCGATGGACTCGGGAAAAGTTGGTGCTTTAATCTCAGTTGCCATGTTCGTTCCTTGCTAAAATCAAGACGCCTTGACCGGCGCCAGTGCTTCGTTAAGAAAATATTCCAATTGCTCCAGGTGCAGCGCCATATAACCCGCCGCCGGTGATGCCGAGGCCCAGCGACCCACATAGCGTAACACCACTTCGGGCTTGTGCTGAAACAGTACGCGGCGCAAATCCACCTGCGAGGCGTACCAGGCCCCCTGATTCATAGGCTCTTCCTGACACCATACCGCATCGATGATGTTGGGGTACTGGGCGAGTACTTCCCCAAGTTCGTCCTCGGGGAAGGGATAGAGTTGTTCCAGGCGGATGATAGCAATATCGTCAATGCTGTTCTCACGACGCCGTTTGCGCAAATCGTAATAGACCTTGCCCGAACACAAAATTAAGCGCTTAACCTTGGATTTATCCAGATTGTCGGTTTCGTCGAGCACATTGTGGAAGCGGCCGCTGGCCAGTTCGTCAATGCTGGAAATTGCCTCTTTATGGCGCAACAAACTCTTGGGTGACATCACCACCAGCGGCTTGCGCAGCGGGCGAATCGCCTGCCGACGCAGCATATGGTAAACCTGTGCGGGTGTTGTCGGCACGCAGACCTGCATGTTCTGCTCAGCGCAGAGCTGCATAAAACGCTCAAGGCGTGCGGATGAGTGTTCGGGGCCCTGCCCTTCATAGCCGTGCGGCAACAACATGGTCAAACCACACAGGCGCGACCATTTGTTTTCACCGGAGCTGATGAACTGATCTATCACCACCTGCGCACCGTTGGCAAAGTCACCAAATTGCGCCTCCCAGATCACCAGACCTTTGGGCGATGTGGTGGAATAACCGTATTCAAAAGCGAGCACCGCTTCTTCGGATAACAGCGAATCAAAGATGGAGAAAGTCGCCTGATCGTCGCTGACGTGTTGCAGTGGTATATAGGCGCCCTGCTCTTTCTGATTGTGCAACACGGCGTGGCGATGGGAAAAGGTACCGCGGCCAACGTCCTGGCCGGTGATACGCACCGGATAGCCTTCTTCCAGCAAGGTGGCATAGGCCAGGTTTTCCGCAAAACCCCAGTTTACCGGCATACCACCGGCACCCATTTTGCGGCGGTCTTCTAAGATCTTGTTCACCTGACGCTGAATCGGCACGTTTTTTGGCTGCTGGTTAATTCGCGCTGCCAGGGCCTGTAATCCCACCACATCGCGGGTGGTGTCGGCCTGAATCTGCCAGTGGTGACCCAGGTAGGGCGTCCAGTCGACAAACAGTTCGGAGTTGGGCTCGCGCACCAGAGAACTCACCAGCGGCTCGTCTCTGTCCAGGGAGGCGCGGTAACCGTCCACCAGACGCTGATCCTCCGCTTCGCTGACCACGCCCAAGGCAATCAGTTTTTTCGCGTACTGATCGCGGGTGGTAGGATGTTTGCGAATCGCCTGATACATCAGGGGTTGAGTCACTGCAGGCTCATCGGCTTCGTTGTGTCCGCGCCGGCGGTAGCACACCAGGTCGATCACCACGTCTTTTTTGAACTCGTTGCGATAATCTACTGCCAGTTGGGTGACAAACAGCACCGCTTCAGGGTCATCCGCATTGACGTGAATAATCGGCGCCTGCACCATTTTCGCCACATCGGTGCAGTATTCGGTAGAGCGCGCATCGTCCTGACGCGAGGTGGTAAAGCCCACCTGGTTGTTGAGCACAATATGAATTGTACCGCCAGTGCGATAGGCGCGCGTCTGTGACATCTGGAACGTTTCCATCACCACACCCTGACCGGCAAACGCCGCATCACCGTGAATGACGATGGGTACGACCGCATCACCACGTTTGTCGCCACGGCGATCCAGGCGGGCGCGCACACTGCCCTCCACCACCGGCGCAACAATCTCCAGGTGACTGGGGTTAAACGCCAGCGCCAGGTGACACTCGCCACCAGGCGTCATAACATTGGAGGAGAAACCAGAGTGGTATTTCACATCGCCTGAACTCTCATAATGGGTGCGGCCCTCAAATTCAGCAAACAGCTCAGACGGTTTTTTACCGAAGATATTCACCAGTACGTTCAGGCGACCGCGGTGCGCCATACCGATAACCATTTCCTTGGCGCTGTAGGAGCCGCAGCGCTGCACCATTTCCGCGAGCATGGGGATCAGGCTTTCGCCGCCCTCCAAACCAAAGCGCTTGGTGCCTGGGTATTTTGAACCCAGGGATTTTTCCAGCCCTTCAGCTTTAATCAAACGGCGCAGCAGCGAAATGCGGGTGTCCTTGTCGTAATCCGGTGCACTGCGTACGCTCTCCATACGCTGCATAATCCAGTGGCGCTCGGTGGTGTCGACGATGTGCATAAACTCCGCACCCACCGTGTCACAGTAGGTTTGCTCAAGCGCATCGACAATCTCGCCCAGGGTGGCATCGGCTTTACCAATGTAGAGACTACCCACCTGAAATACAGTGTCTAAATCTGCGCCAGACAACTGGTGGAAGGACAAATCCAAATCAGGTACGGGATCGCGCTGGCTGATACCCAGGGGATCGAGCTGCGCTTTCTGATGACCACGCTGGCGGTAGGCGGAGATCAACTGCACCACTTTCACCTGTTTGCGCTCGTACTCAGTCGCCTGGGAATCGACCGCTACCGTGGCTTCGGTGCGCACCCGCATCTTGCTGATGCGGGCAAAGTGATCGCGGATCGTGGAGTGCGGCACATCGCTCATGGAGCTGGTCTTGGATGCCACTCTAGGCAACTGATTGAAGTAATCGCGCCATTCATCGGGGACTGCGTTAGGATCGCGCAGCCAGGACTCATACAGTTCTTCTACATAGGCGGCATTGCCACCGGCGATGTGGGAGCTTTTCCACAAACGCTGCATTGGGCTTTCTTGCATTTCTGCTTCTCTTACCGAGTGATGATGTGTAATCCCATACAGAAAAACAGCGGCCTGGAATTCAGGGCGCTGTTTTTTCCTGCAACAACCCGAAAGGTCTGCACCTTCCAAGTCGCGCTGTGTAGCCGCCACTATGCCATTTTAAGACACAGGCGGCTACTTATTTTTTTTACTTTTGTTCTGCCTGTCAAATGCTACCGCTCAGGTCGCTCTGGCAAGCAGCATATTGCGAATATGACCAATCGCGCGCGTGGGGTTCAAACCCTTGGGGCAGACGTTGACACAGTTCTGAATACCGTGGCAACGGAACACGCTGAACGGATCATCCAGATTTGCCAGGCGCTGCTCGGTAGCGGTGTCGCGACTGTCTGCCAAAAAGCGATAGGACTGCAACAAACCAGACGGCCCGATAAAGCGATCCGGGTTCCACCAGAATGATGGACACGATGTCGAACAGCAGGCGCACAGAATACACTCGTACAAACCGTCGAGTTTGGCGCGCTCCTCCGGGGACTGCAAACGCTCGATTGCAGGTGCCGGTGAATTATTCAGCAAGTACGGCTGCACTTTTTCGTACTGGCGGTAGAACTGATTCATATCTACGATCAGATCGCGAATCACCGGCAGACCCGGCAGCGGGCGCAACACCAGCTTGTTACTTTTAACAATCTGAGACAACGGGGTAATACAGGCCAAGCCATTTTTCCCGTTCATATTCAAACCATCGGAACCGCACACACCTTCGCGGCAAGAGCGGCGATAGGTAATGGTGGGATCCTCCGCCTTCAGCGCTTCGAGCACGTCCAGCACCATCATGTCCCGCCCACCGGTATCGATTTGCAGATCCTGCATATAAGGTGCGTCATCGGTTTCCGGGTTGTAGCGGTAGAGACTTACATTCAGCATTGTTTTCTAACCTCCTAGTAGGTACGCACTTTGGGCTGGAAAGTGTCAACCATGGTCGGCTTAAAGTTGACATCTCGACGTCCCAGACGCTTTTCACCGGGATAGTACATAGAGTGGCACAGCCAGTTTTCGTCATCGCGTTCCTGATAGTCGTCACGGGCATGTGCGCCGCGAGATTCGGTACGATGCTCCGCGGCAATCGCTGTCGCCTCGGCCACCTCAAACAGGTTATGCAGCTCCAGTGCTTCGATACGCGCTGTGTTAAAGGCCAGACTCTTATCGGTCAACTGCACATTCTCAATACGCTCGCGCATATCGGCGAGTTTCTCGATACCCTCTTGCATGAAAGGACCTTTGCGGAACACACCAAAGTGATTCTGCATGATGTTTTGCAGTTCTTTGCGAAGGTCTGCGACCTTCTCACCGCCCGTATTGGCATTGAGCCTGTCGAGGCGAGACATCGCCATTTCCACATCGCTGCCAGAAGCGTCGCGCGCTTCGATGCCTTCGCGCAGAGCTTTTTCAATGAACAGACCAGAGGCGCGGCCAAATACCACCAGGTCGAGCAGCGAGTTACCACCCAAACGGTTGGCACCGTGTACCGATACACAAGCCACTTCACCACAGGCAAACAGGCCTTCGATAACTTTATCGTTGCCATCGGCATCCTGGGTCAACGCCTGACCGTGAATATTGGTGGGAATGCCGCCCATCATATAGTGACAGGTGGGCACCACGGGGACTGGTTCTTTGACCGGATCCTTGTGAGCGAAGGTGCGAGACAGCTCGCAAATACCGGGCAGACGACTTTCCAATACCTCTTCACCCAGGTGATCGAGTTTTAAGAAAACATGGTCACCTTCGGGGCCACAACCGCGACCGTCAATGATCTCCAGCACCATAGAACGCGCCACCACATCGCGGCCAGCGAGGTCTTTGGCGTTAGGTGCGTAGCGCTCCATAAAGCGCTCGCCATCTTTATTGATCAGGTAGCCGCCTTCACCGCGACAACCTTCCGTAACCAGTACGCCCGCACCGTAAATACCGGTGGGGTGGAACTGCCACATCTCGATATCCTGCACCGGGAAGCCCGCGCGTAAGGCCATGCCGACACCGTCACCGGTGTTGATGTGCGCGTTAGTGGTCGACGCGTAAATACGCCCCGCACCGCCGGTGGCAAAAACAGTAGCTTTGGACTTAACGAAAACCGTCTCGCCGGTTTCCATGCAGATGGCGATAACGCCCACTACCACGTTGTCCTGGTTTTTAACCAGATCCACCGCGTACCACTCGTTTAAGAACACGGTGTTGTTTTTCATATTGCCCTGATACAGCGTATGCAGCAGAGCGTGACCAGTACGGTCAGCAGCGGCGCAAGTCCGCGCGGCCTGACCACCTTCGCCAAAGTTCTTGGACTGACCACCAAAGGGACGCTGATAAATACGGCCGCTGTCGGTGCGCGAAAACGGCAAACCCATGTGCTCAAGCTCAAATACCGCTTCAGGCCCTACATTACACATGTATTCGATCGCGTCCTGGTCGCCGATATAGTCCGAACCTTTTACGGTGTCGTACATGTGCCAGCGCCAATCATCATTGGGATCGTCACTGGCAATCGCACAGGTAATACCACCCTGAGCAGATACGGTGTGGGAGCGAGTGGGAAATACTTTGGTAATCACCGCGGTTTTATAACCTGACTGCGCCAATTGCAGCGCCGCGCGCATACCTGCGCCACCACCGCCAACGATTACCCCATCAAAAGAAATTGTTCTCATAGTCATGTTATCAACCCCAAAGGATCTGGATGCCCCAGATCACATAAGTGAACAGCGTAATGCCGCATACCAATTGCACCAAACCGCGCAAGATATTGCCTTTAGAACCCATCATGCGCTCGGTCAAGTAATCCGTGAGCACCGCCCAGATACCAATCCAGGCGTGCATCGCCAGCGACAAAATCGCCATGATGCTGAACACCCTCATCCAGGGTTGCGCAAACAGTGCTTTCCACTCGGGGTAGCTTGGATCGCCGAGAATGACGCAAACCAAGCAGAGAAAATACACCAGTAAAATCAGCGCAGAAACACGCTGAATCAACCAGCTTGACAGGCCGGAACGGCCTAAATTGGTCACTGAATTTAGCGTTACCATATCACCACTCCCGCTACAATGATTAGAATGACCGATACCACGAGCACGATTTTCGCGCCGAGAATACCGCCCTCCATGGACTCGCCAACACCCATATCCATAATCAGGTGTTTAACACCGGCGACACTGTGGTAAATCAGGCCGGCACTGACTGCCCATACCACAAACTTGGCCAGCGGACTGGACAGGCATTCTCGCATTTCTGCGAAACTTTGCGGACTGGCAAGACTGGCCTGCAACATATACAACAGCACGGCCGTGCCGACGAAAATAAACACGCCAGAGGCGCGGTGCAAGATAGACACGTAAGCGGTAATGGGTAACCGAATCGTGCCAATATCAAGATTAACCGGACGATTATCTTTCACGATAGCTTCCAAATTGTCATAGCCCCGAGGGAGCGGTTGATATAACTGGCGTGGGGGCCAGGGCTAGGCTTGGGATTAAAAAAACGGCGTTTCCAACCCAAGCAAACGGATTATAAGCACACACATGTGTACAACACAATCCATAGGGCCTTTTTGCCACAGAACTTCAGCGCTGGCCATGATCTGCATCAAAAGCTGCGAACAAGCTCGGTTGCTGCGGGCGCGTATTAGACCATAGCCGTAATTTTTCCCCAGTGAATTGACAATAGCCGCCAAAACTCTATAGTTAGCGACCACCTTTTTATTTTATTTGGCAGGAACTAACACTATGAGCAACAAGACAGCCACTTTGACAGTTGAAGGCGTAGATCAGCCCATTGAGCTCCCTGTTTACACTGGAGAATTAGGCCCAGACGTAATTGACGTCGGCGGCCTGACCAGTAGAGGCCTGTTTACCTACGACCCGGGTTTTGTCTCCACCGCCGCCTGCGATTCACAAATCACTTTTATTGATGGTGGCGAAGGTGTCCTGCTACACCGGGGCTATCCCATTGAGCAGCTGGCAGAGCAGTCAGATTATCTGGAAACCTGTTACCTGCTGCTTTACGGGGAGCTGCCCAACGCTACTCAGAAACAGAAATTTGTTGATACCGTGCGCCAGCACACCATGGTGAATGAGCAGATCAGCACATTCTTCAACGGCTTCCGCCGCGACGCTCACCCCATGGCCATTATGTGCGGCGTGGTAGGTGCGCTGTCGGCGTTCTATCACGATGCCATGGATATCTCCAACGAGCGCGATCGCGAAGTCGCCGCTTTTCGTCTGATCTCAAAAATGCCTACGCTGGCCGCGATGAGTTACAAATTCTCCATCGGCCAGCCCTTCATGTACCCGGACAACTCTCTGGACTACGCCGCCAACTTCCTGCACATGATGTTTGGCACACCCTGTGAGCCCTCCAAGGTCAACCCCGTGCTCGCCAAGGCGATGGATCGCATCTTCCTGCTGCACGCCGACCACGAGCAAAATGCCTCTACCTCCACGGTGCGTCTGGCGGGCTCCTCCGGTGCCAACCCGTTTGCCTGTATTGCCGCGGGTATCGCCGCACTGTGGGGCCCCTCCCACGGCGGCGCCAACGAGGCGGTGCTGACTATGCTCGAAGAAATTGGCGATGCGTCTCACATCGATGAATTTGTCGCGCGCGCCAAAGACAAAGACGACCCCTTCCGCCTGATGGGCTTTGGTCACCGCGTTTACAAAAACTTCGACCCGCGCGCCAAGGTCTTGAAAGAGTCCGCCGACGAAGTATTGACCGAACTGGGTTTGGAAAACGACCCAATGCTGGCCATTGCCAAACGCCTTGAGCAAATCGCGCTGGAAGACGACTACTTTATCAAAAGAAAACTCTATCCCAACGTGGATTTCTACTCCGGCATTATCCTCAAAGCACTGGGCATTCCCACCAGTATGTTTACCGTGATTTTCGCGGTAGGCCGCACCATTGGCTGGATTGCGCACTGGAACGAGATGATTTCCGGCAGCTACCGCATCGGTCGCCCCCGCCAACTTTACACTGGCTACAAAAAGCGTGATTTCGTTGCAATCGAGGAGCGCAGCTAAGTGTCCGGTATCGTCATTAGTGGTACCGGCCTGTTTACGCCCAGTGAGTCCATCAGCAACGAGGAGCTGGTAGAGTCCTTTAACGCCTATGTGGACAAGTACAACGCCGAGCACGCCAGCGCAATCGCCGCTGGCGAATGCGCGGCGCTGGCGCACTCCTCGCCGGAATTTATTGTAAAGGCTTCAGGTATTAAATCGCGCTATGTGATGAATAAATCGGGCATTTTAGACCCCGATCGGCTGGCGCCCTATATACCCGAACGCGCTAATGACGAGCCGTCCGTCCAGTGTGAAATGGCGATTATTGCCGCCAGGCAAGCCATGCAGCAGGCGGGCAAAACCGCCGCCGATATCGATGCGGTTATTGTCGCCTGCTCCAATATGCAGCGCGCCTACCCCGCTATGGCGGTGGAAATCCAGGATGCGCTGGGCATTACGGGCTACGGTTTTGACATGAACGTGGCCTGTTCTTCTGCAACCTTTGGTATCCAGCAGGCACGCGATGCCATTGCCAACGGCAGCGCCCGCTGTGTATTGATGCTGAACCCCGAAATTTGCTCCGGTCATTTAGATTTTCGCGACCGCGATTCGCATTTTATTTTCGGTGATGTGTGCACGGCGGTTATCGTCGAAAAAGCAGAAACCGCCACCGCCAGTGATTGCTTTGAAATCATTGACAGCAAATTGCAAACCATTTACAGCAACAATATTCGCAACAATTTTGGCTTTTTAAACCGCACCGATGAAAGCGGTGTGGGCAAACCCGACAAACTGTTTAAACAGGAAGGTCGCAAAGTTTTTAAAGAGGTCTGCCCCGCCGTTGCCAAGCAGATTAGCGAGCAACTTAACAGGCTGGGCATCTCCCCAAACGGCATAAAACGCCTGTGGCTGCACCAGGCCAATCTCAATATGAATCACTTAATTGGCAGGCGCGTATTGGGTCGCGACCCTTCCGAAGAAGAGGCGCCCACCATTTTAGACGAGTACGCCAACACCAGCTCCGCTGGCTCCGTCATCGCCTTTCACAAACACTGTGCGGACTTCGCCCCGGGTGAGATCGGCGTGCTGTGCTCCTTTGGCGCCGGCTATAGCATTGGCAGCGTGGTGTTAAGAAAAACCGCTTAATAGAAAACCATACCCACGCGGCTCGATTGCCGCTGCTATTTTTTTATGGTCTCAGTGCCCGACTCACAGGCCAAGCCGCAAATTGTTGTGGATCTCCACAACCAGGCTTTCGGGCACGCCCCACTCCCTCGCCAGTAACGGCCAGCGCGAAACCTGCTCTAGCGTTTCATCAATTAAACGGTTTATTTTTTTTCGGCTGAACAAGGGGCTGATTTTTTCCAGGCTGTAACAATCCTCCCGGGTAAACCCATCGCGCTTGCCGTTTAAACTCATCCAGTGCTGGCTCACCCAAACGCTACCGGGTTTGTAGCTGTAGGCGAGATCGTAGGCGGGAGCGAGCTGCCACGTTCCACCTACCAACATAAATGCAAAGTTCTTGGCATGGTCGTCGTGATTTCTGGCAACAATATTAAACACCATGCGCTTGAAAAGCTGCTCCGCATCAACCGCAGAAAGGCCAAGCTGTCTTGCCACTGCAAGTAATTCCGCATAGGAAAACAGACCTGGGGTTTTATAGTCGACGTGGGCGAGTCCGGTCAGCGTCTGGCAGTGAATTTTTTGATTGCCCACCCTGTCAAAGCGCTGGGTAACAAAATGACGACGCCTGCCCTCATCCAGCAAGCGACAGGGCATCATGTCGATGCCACAGCCACTGGCCATGAGATAATACACGTATTCCATCGCGCCATAACCCAGTGGGTCAGCAAAGGTTTCGCGCCGACTGCTGTGTTCGGTGACGCCGTCGAATTTCAGTAGGTAATGACTAAAACCTGGTGGCGCATTTACCTGCCCCGAGCGCACCTGGGTAAAATCTTCATTGAAAGCCAGCACCGCCTTTGGCCTTGCACCACCGGCACTGGTACCCACTGACAATAAGGCCATCATCGCCTCGGCATCCTCACCCCCACCCCGACTAAGGGGCACGGCAAAGTCGTCGCGGCTATCGAGAATATCCTGGGCGAGACAGACCAAATCCTCGATATCGACCTGCCGGGTGGCATTGAGCTGGCGAATCTGTGTGGCCGGACGATACTCCAGGGCACCCATCCCCCGTTTACCCGTGTACTGAAGCCGCTGTAACGGCGTGATGTCCGCCGGTGATTGACCTTTTGCAGCCACCCAGGCATTTAAAATGGCATTGCCAAAATCATCTGGTAGCGAGTCCGCTATCAAACCCGGCAAGCCCCTGAAGGTGTGCTTGTTCAGCGCCGGAAAGCTGTAAATACGATCTGACAGGGGCATATGCAGTGGTGCAAGCTCTATTGCCTGCTTGACAAAACCCGGCGCATATTCAAACGCACCGATACCGCTGTTCGTATCAAAACTCACCGCGCCAACCTCGTCGCCGTGGTAAAACACTGAGAGGGCCTCCATCACCATGTGGCGCCACCTGCCCTGCTGCGCCGCCCCTTACCCGAGGCGCGCTGACGCTGCTTGCCCTGCAATTTCGCCAGGGCTCTGGGCGATACGGTCTGCTCGGGCAAAAACAGGTCTAACTGATCGCTTAAACCCAGCGCCAGCAAGATGGCGACAAAATTCTCCAACTGCACTTTGCCACGCTCAGCACCCGCTACAGTTTTACGAGCAAGCCCGGCCTTTTGCGCCAACTCATCCTGGGTAAAATCGCGATTGAGTCGCGCCCGCTTAAGACGCAGCCCCAATGTGGCAGCCAGCGCAGATGGCGTCACCTGATTGCTCATAGATAACTCACCCCTTTAAGGACATTAAGCATTAAAATAGCATACTAAGGGTATAATTTAACCCTTTATAGAAACAATATTAATATATGCTTTAAAGGGCAAAAATGCACCTATTAAATGCACAAAAAGCACTTAATGGGCACAAACGTACACATTAAAAACAAATTCCAAAGACTGTGAGCAGCCCCAGCGGTATCGCCTGGATACCTTCCTACACCAACAACTGCCTGAGCGCCGCCACCAGACGCTCGCACTGCGCGGGTGTACCCACGGTGATACGCAAGTGATTGCTGATACGACCCGCGTTCCAATAACGCACAATAACGCCCTGTTCTCGCAATTTGGCAAACAGCTCGCTGGCCGCGTAATCGGGGTGCGAGGCCAGAACGAAATTGGCATGGGATGGCAGCACAGCAAACCCCATGCTGGACAGCGCTTCGGTCAGTTTTTCCCGCGCGTCGATTACCGCAGTTCGGGTTTTATCAAACCACGATTTGTCTTCAAGTGCGGCCACGGCCCCGGCCTGGGTCAAGCGATCCAGCGGGTAGGAGTTAAAAGAATTTTTTACCCGAATCAAGGCGTCTACCAAATCCTGGTGACCAAAGGCCATACCCACACGCAAACCCGCCAGTGAACGGGATTTGGAAAAGGTCTGCACAACCAGCAAATTGTCGTAGTTTTTAATCAGTGGCACAGCGGACTCACCGCCAAAATCAATATAGGCCTCATCGATGACAAGCAAACAATCACGGTGTTTTTTCAGCAGCGTTTCTATCGCATCCAGACCCAGTAACACACCTGTCGGCGCGTTGGGGTTGGGTAAGACAATACCGCCGCTGTTGTCGGGAAAAGCGTCAATATCCACGCTAAAATCATCGCACAAGGGTATTGTCTGCCAGTCAACACCGTACAGTTTTGCCCAGACGGGGTAAAAGCTGTAGCTGACATCCACCCCGTATACGGGCTTTTCACGCTGCAGCAAGGCGTGAAATACCAGCGCTAAAACCTCATCGGAGCCATTGCCGACAAAGACTTCATCTTTTGTGACACCTGCGTATAAACCCGCCAGCGCCTCGCGCAAGGCAATGGATTCAGGTTCGGGGTACAACTGCAGGTTTGCCACCGCAGCATTGATCGCCTGCGCCACCTCTGGCGATGGGCCGTAGGGGTTTTCATTGGTGTTGAGCTTTAGCAAGTCCGCATGGCGCGGCTGCTCCCCCGGCACGTAGGGGGTTAACTCCTTGACGATGGGACTCCAAAATCGGCTCACGGGCTATCCTCACTGGCAATACTATACGAAAAAAAGCCCGACATGCGAACATGCCGGGCTGCAAAGTGTAGCGCCTGCCACCTCTCGGCGGCAAGCTATGCCAACTTAGAACTTAAACACCGTATCGACCTGTACACGGTCGTAGTCCTTGCTGCCGCCCAGATCTACGCCCACTTCGTTGATAAGATAGGTCAGACCCACGGTCCACTGCTTAGCAAGCGCGTATTTACCAGACAACTTGTGACCCTTGCCATCGGTGTCGCCACCGGCAAAGTCAGAGTCGGTCCATACGCCCAGCACAGCATCGGCTTCCAGATCTTGATACTGGTACTGCAACTGCCAGGTACCCGGATGCTTCGCCTTGCCCAGTTTTGCACCCACGATGTAGCCGGTGTCGTAAGAACCTGCATCCTGGTTTTGCACAAAGTCGGCGTAGACCGCAAAAGGCAGACCGCGCACGACCAAATCAGCGTTAATCGCCACATTCGCCAGCTCGTAGTCGTAAGCGTAAACGCCGTTAACACTGCTGTTGCCGTAGAAATCACCCTTGTACAAAGGCGCGGAGCCTTTCACGGGTATGTTAATGTAACCAACAGCCGCCGTTACCACACCGGCTTTAAAGCCAAGCTGCGCGCTGTACGCCAGCTCGTCGCCCTTTTTGCTGTCACTTTCGATCCAGTTCGCTTCCACATTGGCAAACAGGTTGCCGTTGTCAAAGCCCAGGGCGAAACCTTCAGGGCGCAAGTCGCCATCGTAGATCAGACTACTCTTTTGCGGCTTGAACCACTGGCTCTTGTACTTGCCGCCGGTTAAGTTGAACTGCTCGTTGATATTCCATTTGAAATAGGCCAGATCGAGGTTCAAGTCTTTGCTTGTCGCGCCACCGCCCAGAGTCTGGTTACTGGAGGCAGGATCGGCACTGCCGCTGGCCACACCAATACCCACTTCGACGTCACTGGGGAGTTTGGCGACCAGCTGAGCACGCGCTCGAACACGATTGCGGTTGCGCGTGTCGCTGCCTTCCTTGTCGATGTTCTCATAGCGATAGCGCAGATCACCCTTCAGCTTGATATTGTCAGTCCAGCTTGCGCCTGCTGTGTGTTTTTTACCATGCGCTTTGTGCTGCGCAGCTTTTTCACGCAACTTGTGGTTCTCGTGCTCTAACGCGTTCAAGCGCGCGGCCATTTCCGCCATTTGTGCTTTTAACGTGTCGATATCAGATTGCGACACCGCCGCATTCGCACCGGCACTGCACAGAACCGCAGCGGCCACCGCAGCAGATAGAACATTTTTCATAAGATAACTCCCTTAATGATGGAAAAATACTGGACTGGGGAGGTGCTGACGAGATGTACAAACACTTGTGCTCCAGAGGGACTCCCAACAAAATACCGCTCGTTTACCACGGCACGCGCGCGCAAACCCTCACCGCCAGAACCCAGGCAAGCTAATACTAAGGAAATAGTATGACAAAATGATGAAAAAGTGTGCATTTATGACACTTTTGTAAGAAAAGATCCGGCATTTGCCCAAATATCGATGGAAAAACCGAGAACCGGGGTTAAAGAGGGACGCCGCTCAACGCGGCGTCCACAGGGGATGCTGCGCAGTGCCTTTACGCAGCGTGCTGAGCAAAGACACTGCGGCTACAGAATTAGCCGCTTACCAGACGCACAAGTACATAGGCGGTGAGCGCCAAACCAAGGCCTTGCAGGGCAAGGAGGGTCAGATCCACTCGCGGGGTGTATTGCAGCTCTTCATTGGCGTTACGTAAGTTCATAGCAGGCTCCTTTTAGGTCAATATCGTTGCGATATCGCCTGAATATCAAATACATATCTAGGCGATATATTTAGTACACCATTTGTGTATACATACACTATACCGACGATTAACTACATATACAAGGGCTATTTTTGTGTTAGTATTGCTTTTCCTGCATAGTGTTACCAAACCTTTACGATGACCAAGTCAAAATTGCTCAATATCCGTATCGATCCGGAAACCAAGAAGAAAGCCAAAAAGCTCGCCGAGGCAGATGGTCGCTCTCTGTCGAACTGGGTAACAAAGTTGATTTCCGCGCGTATTAAGGAAGAGGAGAAAGAGGGAAACCCCATTCTCGATGATGAATAACTGACCCGGACATATCACCAGTACGGCGATATTTCTGCTGTTCTTATTTCAATATCAATAGCTTATGCAGTGAGCATCAGCAAAAACCATTGTACAAATCCGTACCTAAATGGTTTTTCGAAGTCATTTATTCCCGAAAATTCCATTTACTGATGAAATGTCCGCGCTAGATTGACGATAGATACCGCAGGCAGCGCTGAATTAACGCCGCCTGCGTTCGCATAACATGCTCGATAGCCGACAGTGTTATCAGCTCGCTGCTGATTCCCGCCGCCCAATTCACTACCGAACACAGCGACACATAGCCAAGCCCAGCCTCCCGCGCCAGCGCCGCCTCTGGCATACCGGTCATACCCACCACGTCTACGCCATCGCGCGCACAACGAGCGACTTCTGCACGGGTCTCCAGTCTGGGCCCCTGGGTCACACCGTAGACCGCACCATCAATAAGATCAACGTCCGCCAACCTGCCCGCCCGCAAAAGCCGCTCACGCAAGACCGCGCAGTATGGCTCGGTAAAATCGACGTGCCCGCGCATTCCCACATCGGGATCGGCAAAGGTGTGCGCCCTACCCCAGGTGTAATCGATCAGCTGATCGGGGACAAGCAAAGCGCCAGGCGACATCTGCGCAGCAATCCCACCGACCACATTGAGCGATACTACCTGAGTTGCGCCCAGCGCTTTGAGCGCAGCGATATTGGCGCGGTAGTTAATATCGTGGGGTAACAGCCGCCCGCCATCGCCGTGGCGGCGCAGCACCAGAAGCTCGCGGTTACCCAAACGCCCCTGTTGAACCACGCCCGAGGGTTCACCCCACTCGGTGTTTGCGCGGCGAGTGCGCACCACCTCAAGGTCGGGCCAACTATCAAACGCACTGCCGACAACAACCGCCAGCACGTGCTAGGCCTCAGGCTCCGTGTGAAAGTCGGGTTCAGGCTCGGGATCGAGGTGCTGCAACATCACGCTACGTGTTGGGAAAGCCACATCTGCGCCGTGACTGTGAATAATACCGAGAATTCGCAACAGGATGTCCTGCTTAATTTCATGAAAACGCACCCACAATGTTGTGCGTGTAAATGTATAAACGAAGAAATCCAGCGATGAGGGCCCAAAACTGACAAAATTCACGATCAAGGTGCGGTTGAGGTCGATCTCGGGATGCTCTCTTAGCATAGTACGCACATCGGCAACGATAGCCGCCATTTTATCGCCGTCTTCATAGCGAATCCCGATAGTTTCATAGATACGCCGGTTGTACATCCGCGACGGGTTTTCTACCGAAATCTGGCTAAACAGGGCATTCGGTACATAGAGCGGACGTTGACTGAAGGTGCGAATGCGGGTCAGGCGCCAGCCGATATCTTCAACCGTACCCTCTATCTCTTTGTCTGGCGACCGAATCCAGTCGCCGACCGTAAACGGACGATCGAAATAAATCACCAGCGCGCCGAAGAAATTGGCCAGCATATCCTTCGCAGCGAAGCCCACCGCAATGCCACCCACGCCACCAAACGCCAATAAGCCCGACACTGACACATTCAGTGACTGCAGAATCATCAGCCCCGCAACCACCCAAAGCACGATGCGTACCAGCTTGGCGGTAGCGCGAATTGCGGCGCGATCCGTAGAGGCTTTGGCCACGCCGTCCGCCAACATCGACGCCTCGACACCATATATCAGGCGACGCAAAAACCACAGCATCATAAGAATCATCGCAGTGTCGTAGCCGTGCTCGACCAAATCGCTGACATCCTGACCGAAACGAGTAAATACAAAACGTATCGCCACATAGGCGGCGACCAGCCATACCAAGGTGCGCACCGGCGGCCCTGCGGCGGCTACGGCGATGTCATCCCACTCTGTTTTGGTGGTACCTTCCGCCAGACTGTTCAGACGACCAAACAGAAAACGCAAAAACAGATGCGCAATCAACGCAAGCCCAAGCACGATAAGCGGGTCCATCAACCAGTCGGGCATACTGGTGTGTGACGAAGCCCAGTGGCTCATTTTGTCTAAGAGCTCATCCCAATTCATAGCTAAACATCGCCAGAAGATTAGATCGGTTTGTCATGTAGCAATACATTTTAAAAACTTAAACCATATATAAAAACAGCTTTCAATTAAAGCGTACTCTAGAAAGAATCGCAAAGCCCATGAAAAATAGCAACTTCCAAAAGTACTGAATTACAGGCGGCATTCTTATAACGTCATAACATAATGGACAGGCCTCACACGGGTGTTATTGTGAGGCGGTAGCGCTACAACAAAGGATGTCACATTAAGCGATAACAACGAGGATCACAACATGGCCAGTTTACGCCCCATACCTGGGCAGTGGTATCAGGCCCTATCCGACAATACGATTTTTGAAGTCATAGCGTGGGATAAAGACAGCCTCACCATCGATGTGCAGTATCTCGACGGTGAGATTGCCGAATACGACCTTGAAGCGTGGCAGCAGACCGCGCTCGCGCCAGCCGCACCGCCAGAGGACTGGCGCACGCCCTTTGAGCTGGACGGTGATGACGAACGCGACCCCGATGCTCCCTACCACCCGGAGGATTACAACCCCATCGCCAGCATTGAGCCAGAGTACATTTACGATATGGATGAGCCCTAACCCGGGTATTTCACCAGCACGGCGGCTGCTTTACTGTTGTTTATTTAATATCAATGAGTTATGCCATGAATAGCAGTAAACACACATGTACAATTTGTACCTAAATGGTTTTTCGAAAAAATTTCTTCGGGAAAGTGTTCACGATAGCCCCGCAGGGGTGAGGCGCATGGACGCGCCGAATAAAAATGACTT
>PDSN01000005.1 GCA_002748505.1 Gammaproteobacteria bacterium
CAGCAGATGCCGAATATCGCCCAGGGTGGTCACCAACTGGGTCATAAAGCGTCCGGCGTCGCCGCCGTTGATAACGCGGTGGTCGTAAGACAGCGCCAATGGCAACATTTTGCGCGGTGTGAACTGACTGCCGTCCCACACCGGCTGCTGCGAGGCTTTTGACACCGCCAAAATACCCACTTCCGGGGTGTTGATAATCGGCGTAAAGCCCCGACCGCCCAAACCACCCAGAGAAGAAATGGTAAAACAGCCGCCCTGCATATCATCCGGGCGCAGTTTTCTGTCGCGCGCCTTCGCCGCAAGCTCCAGAATTTCCGCGCCAAGTTCCCACAGGTTTTTCTTGTCCGCATCGCGAATAACCGGCACCACAAGACCGGCCGGCGTATCCACCGCCATACCTATGTGGCAGTAGTCCTTGCTGATCAGGCTCTGGCCATCGGCGCTTAAGGACGACAGGAACAGGGGATGCTGACGCAACACCCGCGCGACAGCAAGCACCACGAAAGCCATTGGCGTGAGCTTGGTGCCGCGGCGCTCGGCCTCGGCTTGCAAACCCTTGCGAAAGGCTTCCATATCGGTGATATCTGCATCGTCAAACTGGGTGACGTGGGGCACATTCAGCCAGGAGCGCTGCATGTTTTCCGCCGTTAAGCGAGCAACACGAGAAAGCGGTTCTTCCTGAATGTCACCAAATGCGGAAAAATCAACCGCAGGTACGGCTGGAATACCGGCGCCGCTGGTCAGGCCCTGCGCCTTGCCTTCCAATGCCTTGCTGACAAACGCGTGCAGGTCTTCCTTCATGACCCGTCCGCGCGGCCCCGTACCCTTTACCTGCGCCAGGGGCACACCAAATTCGCGCGCTAACTTGCGCACCGCGGGGCCGGCGTACACCAGGCCATTCCGCTTGCTGCCCGAAGCAGATGCGGGTGCTTTTGACGTTGGCGCAGCCGGTTTTTCGGCAGGTGCTGTTGCGGGTGCGGCGGGGTTTTGCGCGGTTTTTTCTGCGGGCTTATCCAGGACTTGAGCGCCGGGAGCACCTTTAATCGACATCAGCTTATCGCCATCGCTGACGCTGTCGCCGGCGCTCACCACAATGGACTGCACCACACCGGAGACCGGCGCCGGCACTTCCATAGACGCCTTGTCCGACTCCAGCACCACCAGCGAGTCGCCCTCTGCAACGCTATCGCCCTCGGCCACGCAAACCTCGGTCAAATCCATCGCACCATCGCTGCCGGTGTCCGGCACAACAACGTCATGTACAAGGCTTTCAGCGGCAGCGGCCAATGCCTGCGGCGCCTCCACCGCTTTCGGTACAGCTTCCTCGGCGGCCACCGCCTCAAGGACATCTGCATTCGCCTGCTCGTCGGCGTTCTCATCGGGCAAAGTTATCACCAGCACCTCTGCGCCTTCTGATAATTCATCGCCCACTTTTACCTTAATCTCTTTTACCACACCGGCGTAAGGTGATGGGATTTCCATCGACGCCTTGTCCGATTCCAGGACCAGCAGGCTCTGCTCTTCACTAACCTGCTCCCCAACTTCTACCAGAAGGTCAACAATTTCAGCCCCTTCCGCCCCGCCAATATCGGGAACTAACACGGTTTTATCAGTCATGTCGATGTCTCCGTTACAGGCTCATGGGGTCAGCTTTGTCCGCAGACAGGCCAAGCTCAGACAGGGCTTTGGTCGCTTTTTCCATCGGCAGTGCACCCTGTTGTGCCAGGGACTGCACCGCGGAATAAGCGACATTCGCCGCATTCACCTCAAAGAAACTGCGCAGTTTAGAGCGCGTGTCGCTGCGACCATAACCATCCGTACCCAGTACCACATAGTCGCCGGGAATAAACTGGCGCAATTGCTCCGAGTAGGACTTCACATAATCCGTTGCAATAATGAACGGCCCGCTGGCGTCTTTTAACACCTCAGTCACATAGGGAACGCGCGGCTTTTCCTGGGGATTTAAGCGATTCCAGCGATCCGCTGACGCACCTTCACGGTACAATTCATTGACACTGGTAACACTCCACACATCGGCGGCAATGTCGTACTGCTCTTCCAGCAAGGTCGCAGCCGCCTCCACTTCACGCAAAACCGCGCCAGAACCCATCAACTGCACGCGGTGCTCGCCCTTCTGCCTGGACCGGCGCAATAAGTAGATACCCTTGATGATCCCCTCTTGCACACCCTCGGTCATTTCCGGCTGTGGGTAATTTTCGTTCATCACCGTAATGTAGTAGAACTTGTTTTCACGTTCTTCGTACATGCGACGTAAACCGTCCTGGAGAATGACTGTAAGCTCATACGCATAGGCTGGATCATAGGTAACACAGTTGGGAATGGTGCTGGCCAGCAAGTGGCTGTGACCATCCTGATGCTGCAGACCCTCACCATTTAACGTGGTTCTGCCGGAGGTACCGCCAATCAAGAAACCTCGCGCCTGCGAATCACCCGCCGCCCATATCAGGTCACCAATGCGCTGGAACCCAAACATGGAATAGAAAATAAAAAACGGGATCATGGGATAGTTGCTGGTGCTGTAAGACGTTGCACAGGCAAGCCATGCGGAAAACGCACCCGCTTCGTTAATGCCCTCTTCGAGAATCTGTCCCTTTTTGTCCTCTTTGTAGTACATGATCTGCCCCGCATCGTGGGGCGTATAACGCTGACCCTGGGAGGAATAAATACCGAGCTGACGGAACATGCCCTCCATACCGAAAGTGCGCGCCTCATCGGGCACGATGGGCACCACGCGCGCACCGATATTTTTGTCTTTGACCAGGGTCGACAATGTGCGAACGAAAGACATGGTGGTGGAAATTTCACGTTTGCCACTACCGCCCAGTTGACCTTTTAAGGCGTCCAAGTCAGGCACTTTAAGTGAGTCAAAATCTGCCTGACGCACCGGAATAAAACCGCCCAATTCTTCGCGACGCTTACGCATATAGCGCATCTCCGGGCTGTCGGGAGACGGACGGTAATACGGTACATTTTCCAGCTCATCATCTGATATGGGGATATTAAAGCGATCACGGAAAGCACGCAGACTGTCCTTATCGAGTTTTTTCAGGGCGTGAGTTTCGTTATTGGCCTCACCTGCCTCACCCGTGCCATAGCCTTTCACCGTCATTGCCAGAATGACCGTTGGCTTTTGCGTCTCGGCAACCGCTTGCGCGTAGGCCGCATAGACTTTGTAGGGATCGTGACCGCCGCGGTTTAAATACATAATGTCCTCGTCGGACAAGTCTTTTACCAACTCCAACAGTTCGGGGTATTTGCCAAAGAAATGCTCGCGAGTGTAGGCACCGCCGTTGAACTTATAGTTTTGCAACTCACCGTCACAGACTTCGTTCATGCGCTGCTGCAGCAGGCCAGTCTCATCGCGCTCAAGCAGCGTATCCCATTTGCGCCCCCAGATCACTTTCAAGGTGTTCCAGCCTGCACCGCGGAAAACACCTTCCAGCTCTTGAATAATTTTACCGTTACCCCGCACCGGGCCATCTAAGCGCTGCAAATTACAGTTAATCACGAAAATCAGGTTGCCCAGGCTCTCACGACCGGCCAGGGCAATTGCACCGAGAGATTCCGGCTCGTCACACTCACCATCGCCCATAAAACACCAGACGTTGCGATCACCGTGATCGACCAAGCCGCGATGCTGCTGATATTTCATCACCCGCGCCTGATAAATGGCCTGAATAGGCCCAAGCCCCATGCTGACGGTAGGAAACTGCCAGTAATCCGGCATCAACCAGGGGTGGGGATACGAAGACAGACCACCGCCATCAACTTCACGACGGAAATTGTCTAATTGCTCTTCGTCTAAGCGCCCCTCCAGGTAGGAACGCGCATACATACCCGGCGCACTGTGGCCCTGATAGAACACCAGATCACCGAGCTTACCGTTATCAAATCCACGGAAAAAGTGATTATAGCCAACGTCGTACAAGGTGGCGCTCGACGAAAACGACGAGATATGGCCACCCAGGCCTTCATCGTTGTCATTGGCGCGCATCACCATTGCCAAGGCATTCCAGCGCACCATGGAGCGAATACGGCGCTCCATAAACAAATCGCCCGGCATGGGCTTTTCATCGGTGACCGCAATCGTGTTGCGAAAGGGGGTGGTAATGGCGGCGGGCAGGCGCATACCGGAATCCACCGCGTGCTCTGCCAATTGATTTAACAGGTAGGTCGCCCGCTCGGGGCCGGCATATTTTATGACGGCATCGAGCGCATCAAGCCATTCTCGTGTTTCCTGGGGATCTTTATCTTCTTTCATGCTAATTCCTTGAGGCACGTCCATCCTGCCCTCGAACCTATAAAACTCCAAAAAAAACCTTACGGAAAGCGGGGGCTCAGGTAACTGCACGAACCAGGTAATATAGACAGACTGCAAACCTGCTTTTTATTCTCGTGCAACAGATTATTCTTGCGCGACAGCAGCGCCGCC
>PDSN01000006.1 GCA_002748505.1 Gammaproteobacteria bacterium
GGTGATTGTGGTGTCAGAATCGGTAAAGCGCTTTCAATTGGAGAACTACCCCGATACGGATACCTCCAAACTTCGACTGATTTATCGGGGCATAGACCCTGACGTTTTCTCGCCATACTTTCAGGCCAGTGAAGAATGGCAGCAGCAGTGGTACGGTGATTTTCCGCAAACCTATGACAAAAGCGTCATTACCCTACCTGGGCGAATTACTCGCTTGAAAGGTCATCTGCGCTTCCTGCATCTTATTAAGAGCCTGCTGGATAATAAGCGGGATGTCGTCGCCTTGATCGTTGGCAGCCATGACCCTCAAAAAAGCACATATACCAAAGAGTTGTACGAAACGGTCAGCAAGCTGGGTCTGGACAGACGAGTGCTGTTTATCGGGCATCGATCCGATATGCGCGAAATTTACTCGATTTCCGACGTGGTACTGTCCTTGTCGGAAAAGCCTGAATCTTTCGGTCGTACAGTGCTGGAGCCCCTGGCGATGGGGGTTCCGGTGGTGGCCTGGCATCAGGGCGGCGTGGGTGAAATCCTGGACCGCTTCTTTCCCGCCGGGGCGGTAGCACAAGACGATGAGCAAGGGCTTGTCGATGCGGTGGAGCGGGTGCTCAGGGGCGAAGCGGCACCGGTGGTGTCTGACAATCCTTTTCTATTAAGTAGAATGTGCGAGCAAACCCTGGCGGTTTATCAAGAGTTGCTGGATGAGCGGCAGGCACAGGAGAGCTAGCCCGGATATCTCACCAGTACGGCGGCCACTCTACGATTATTTATTTAATATCAAGGATTTATGCCATGAACAGCAGCAAAAACACATGTACAATTTGTACCTAAATGGTTTTTCGAAAAAAATGACTTCGAACCTTGCCCAAAATCATTCAAACCGTAGCCACCACTACGCTTTTCATGATGTTTGAACAACTTTCTTTGTCCTTTGTTTCCGAAAACTCCATTTACTGATGAAATATCCGGGCTAATAACCATGTTACAACTTAAGGGCACTGAACCGCTGTTTGTGGGCGGTACGCGCTTCTGTTTTATTCATCCGCAGCATCCCGATCGCTGCGTAAAAGTGCTGCGCCCGGATCGTACCGGTGAGGCTCGCAAGCGCGATGCGCAAAACTGGAAGCGGTTTTTGCCGCCGCGTTTTTTTGACGATCAACTCAAGGAAATACGCGCCTACGATGAACTCATCAGTCAGCAAAACCCCAGGCTGTGGGAGTATATTCCCGAATACTACGGCACGGTTGAAACGGATATGGGGCTGGGTATTGTGACGCGCCTGTACAAAAACGGCGATGGCAGTTGGCCAGAAAATCTTGAGGAGGCCTTGCCGAACGGTTTAAGCCCAGCGCTGGATGATGCTATCGAACGGTTTTTACAGGGTCTGCTTCGAGAGCATATCGTCACCCGCGACCTGTTGCCTCACAACCTTATTGCCGTAAAGCAGGGTGAAGGGAACAGTGAAAAATACCAGGTGTTGATTGTCGATGGCATCGGTAATTCTGAACTGATTCCGATCTCGACCTGGTTTCATTTTTTTGCCAAACGCAAAATACAGCGAAAAATTGCCAAATTTCGCTACCGCGCAAGTATTTTATTGCCCGAAGCGCAACGCATTGGGAAGTACAGATGCAATTCCTAAAACCGCTTGAGCTAAAAATTCGTCGCTTTCGCAATCGGGTGATAAACCCAATTCGCTATCGCGGCGATGCGGTGTACTGTCCGGTATGCGAGCGCAGTTTTAGCCAATTTTTGCCCGCTGGCACCCGAGATGGCTGGCGCGAGCAGGCGGTGTGCCCCTTTTGTAAGGCCAGAGAGCGCGACCGGTTGAATTGGCTGTTCTTTGCCAGTCATAAAGAGTTGTTTGCCTGTGAGGATATGCGGCTCCTACACATCGCGCCCGAGCCGGAGTTGCGCCGATTTTTTAAGCGGCAGGTGGGAGCGGGTTATTTGTGTGCCGATATTGTGCGCGATGATGTTGCGCTCAAACTGGATGTTTCCGCCCTCGGGCTTGCGAGTAATTGTTTGGATGCCATCTATTGTTCCCATGTTTTTCAGGATGTGCCAGACGATACCGGCGCTATGTCCGAGTGCCTGCGCGTATTAAAACCCGGTGGCTGGGCGATACTAAACGTGCCGATTCACGGGGAAACAACCCAGCAGGCAGCTGCGCCAGAAAAAATCAGTAAAGCCTGGGATAAGCGCCCCGACGAGTTTTTACGCCGCTACGGTTTGGACTATACGGAAAAATTACGAGCGGTGGGGTTTGAGGTCAACTGTATTGCCCCGGCGGATTTAGTGGGCGATATAGCCCAGCGCGAACGCCTCGGCATTGCCACCCGCGAGGCGGGGTTTGTGCATTTTGTGAAAAAGCCGGGTTAACCTGAATGCTTCATCTCAAGACGAGAACTCATAGCCCATCAGCGCAATCTCCCTGGCAAACAACTGCGCGATGCGCTCGCGGGTGTCGTCGTTGTAGTAGTCCTGATAGGGTTTGCGGTCAGTTTTGATATCGGTTTTTTCCCGGAGCAATGGCTTGGGAATGTCGATGCCGGTGCGGATTTTCAGGTCGGCGATCATCTCGTCGAGTTGTCTGAATTCGTAGACCTTGTCCATCAGGCAATGGTCGCCGTCGAAGTAGAGTTCCGCATCGGTGGGCAGGCGGTGGGGTTTGCGCTTGATCCATTGCTCAAAGGGCAGCATTTTGCGGTTCTGGCCGTGCACCTTCCACAGGTAGTAGGACACCACTTTGTCCCAGGGGTTGCGCTCGACGCAGAATTTGAAATAGCTGCCCCACACTTCTTCGCCCACCAATTCGCGGATACGCCATGCGGGCATGTGCTCGTAATAGTAAGCGCCGAGTTTGGGTGAATGACGGGATATGACCTTACGCAGCAGTTTGTGGCGACTGTACAGTGCGCCTAATTTGCCATCGGGACCGTAGTTGCGCGGCACGCCGGAGTCCAGGTTGGTCTCCATGTGGGAGATGATATCGCTCGCACCGGACAGCGGCCCAATACTCATTTCCAGGCTGGACCCTGCGGTTTTGTGGGTCTTCACGAAAATGAAGCGATAGCGATGGCTGACAATCATGGCTCGGCGCCGGGCTTTGCAAAAGGTCGAGCATAAAGCGCAAAAATTGTCAGTGCAAGCATCAACCACATTAACTGTGCACACCAGCTTGAGTAAAAAGCGCCTTGACTGTTCAGCGGAAAGATAAGACCCAATGCCGAGGCGACAAAGGGCAGGGCGAGACGGCGCTGGGCAAATTCGGCCTTCTGCCACGCTCGCCATAGCAGATAATAAAGTACAAAGAGACCGGCAAGCCCGATGACGCCGGTTTCTGCGCCAAGCTCCAGCAGAATCTGGTGCGGATGGGAGACATCTGCCGCGCGCGGGTCGGATTCCATCGCCACAGCAAAGGAGTCGTCTTTAGGAGCGTAGTCCGCATACACATAGCGAAAGCCCCGCGGTCCCACGCCGTTTAGCCAGTTGTCTCGACTGATTTGCAGCGCCGCCTCCCAGATGGGCAGGCGCAAGCTAAGCGCGGTGTTGATGGTGTCGTAACTGGGATGAGTAAGCGCTATTGCCACATTGTCAGTGCGCTCTTTAACCCAATCGCTGCTCACGTACGCGCCGCCAAAGACCAGCAGAGCGAGGCCAAGCCCGGCGGCCACCGCGCGTTTTCGCCAGATTTTCGCGCGTAAATAAAACAGGGCAAGCAGTCCTGTTTGTACGATGACGGCTAACAAGGCGACGCGCTTTCCAGTTAATAGCAGTGCCAGTAACAGCAGCAGCACAAGAACCGCTGCCTGCCAGGGGCGTAAATACTGCTGCGTCCATACCAGCGCGAAGGGGTAAAACAAAACCAATGCCAGGGGCAGCTTGAGGTTGTCGTCTTCGCCGAACATGCCGTTGATATAGCCGCGGGTGACCGCATAGCCTAGAATATTTGTGCCGGTGATCGCCTGTAACAGCGCATCCGCCGCCCACACGGTAGCGATGATCGTCCCGCCCAGGAGAAGGCGCTGGGCAATCACCGCTGCGCGCGGGTGTTGTACGAGGTTGAGTAGGGCAATGCCTGCAAACAGGTAACGCAAGGTGCCCACCGTGGTAGTCATCGAGCGTTTAAGGGCAACCGCATCGGGCAGGGCAAGCAGCATGGGAATAGCCACGGCCGCATAGAGCAGCAACAGCATGTTGATCGCGGGCGCGCGAAAGTCCAGTTGACCGTGCACGCTTTGATAAATACCCAGCAGCGCCAGAATCCCCAGGGGAATCTCAATGCTGCGCCCAAAGGGCAGCAGGGCGATAGCTGCGATGATCAAATACGGCCAATATCGCCGCCAGCGCCAGAGTGCTGCCGATACAAAGCGCCCATTCACTGGCCGTGGCCGCTTCGCCACGCAGTACCCGCATCAACAACTGGTTTTCGCCCAGAATGGGCACCAGCATCTGCCACCATTCATGCTTGGCGGGGTTTATCATTAAGAACACCGTGGGCAGCATGGGAATAAGCATCAGGTAAGTCATATGACTCTGCGCTTCCTTCATGCTTTTAGCGCGCGCTGACAGGAAGGTGACCAGGGTTGCGCCCAAAAGCGCGATGGGAATACAGATGGCGGTCAGCTTGACCACCGAGAAGCCGCTTAAGCCCACCGACAAGCCAATACCGGTCTGCTCCAGCAGGGCAAAGGCCAGCATAAACATCAGCAAGGTGAGCAAGGTGGCCAGGATACCGTAAATGGCCGCGGCTGCGAGCTTGCCGCCCATTATGGCTTCGCGCGGGGCGCAGGTGGCCAGCAATGGCTCCAGGCTTTGGCGTTCGCGCTCACCCGCAGTGGCGTCTATCGCCACATAGGCGCCACCTATAAATGTGCCTAAAATTAACAAATAGGGAATAAACAGCAGCGCCAGCGAGCCCTTGGCCTCGGGGGTGGCCAGGTCAGTGATGTCGATGCGTATGGTTTGCAGCACTCCGGGAGAGATACCGCGCAGTAGCAATCGCGCCCCTGCTATTTGTTGGGAGTAGGCGTCGATGGCTGTTTTTACGCGGGATAGTTCGGCGTGGGTGTCCTGGCGCGATGAATCAAACAGCATTTCCACCGGCGCAGCTTCGTTGTTTCTCCAGGCCTGTTGATAGCGTTCGCCGATGCGCAGTACCAGCAGTTCATCGGC
>PDSN01000008.1 GCA_002748505.1 Gammaproteobacteria bacterium
GAGGACTCTCACCTCCAAGTCACTTCCTCGTTCGCTTTCGCTCCCGAGTTATCAGCGCCGTAATGGCGCTTCGCGCCATGCCCGGCGCACCACAAAAAAGGCCTCCGAAGAGGCCTTTTGAGCAATAGTGAGAGAGGCGTTTAGCTTTCGCCCATCTGCGCCTTGATCAGGTCACCGATAGTGCCCGGTGAAGCGGCTTCGTCCTGATCTTTCAGAGACTTCACAGCTTCTTTCTCGTCGTCGTAATCCTTGGCTTTGACCGACAGTGACAAACCGCGGTTCTTACGATCTACCGAGATGATCTTCGCTTCAACGGTGTCGCCCACTTTGTAAACGCTGCGCGCGTCTTCAACGCGATCACGGCTCAGCTCGGAGGCTTTAAGCACAGCGACAACCTCGTCTGCCAGCTCAACCATCAGTACTTTAGGCTCAGCTTCTACCACAGTACCGCTTACGATAGAACCGCGATCATGTTCGGCAATGTAGTTGGAGAAGGGATCGTCCTCAAGCTGTTTGATGCCCAGGCTGATGCGCTCGCGCTCGGAATCCACAGAGAGGATGACAGTTTCAATTTCGTCGCCCTTCTTGTAGTTGCGCACGGCTTCTTCGCCGGTTTCATTCCAGCTGATGTCAGACAGGTGTACCAGACCGTCGATGTTGCCTTCAAGGCCGATGAAGATACCGAAGTCAGTGATTGACTTGATGTTGCCGGTGATCCTGTCGCCTTTGCTGTGCTGAGAGGCAAACGCATCCCAGGGGTTTTGCTGGCACTGCTTGATACCCAGAGAAATACGACGACGCTCTTCGTCGATGTCCAGGATCATCACTTCCACTTCGTCACCCAGTTGCACGATCTTCGATGGGTGAACGTTTTTGTTAGTCCAGTCCATTTCAGAAACGTGTACCAGACCTTCAACACCCTCTTCAAGCTCTGCGAAGCAGCCGTAGTCGGTGAGGTTGGTGACAATCGCTTTCACGCGGCTGTTTTCCGGGTAACGGTTTTTGATTTCCACCCAGGGATCTTCGCCCAACTGCTTCAGACCCAGGGATACGCGGTTGCGCTCGCGGTCGAACTTGAGCACTTTAACGTCGATTTCCTGACCCACTTCCACAATTTCAGAGGGGTGCTTGATACGGCGCCAGGCCATATCGGTAATGTGCAACAGGCCGTCAACGCCGCCCAAATCAACAAACGCACCGTAGTCGGTCAGGTTCTTCACGATACCCTTAACAGACATACCTTCCTGCAGGTTTTCAAGCAGCTCGTCGCGCTCGGCGCTGTTGGCTTCTTCCATCACCGCGCGACGTGATACCACCACGTTGTTGCGCTTTTGATCCAGCTTGATCACTTTAAATTCAAGCTCTTTGCCCTCTAAGTGCGTAGTTTCGCGCACGGGGCGAACATCTACCAGGGAGCCTGGCAGGAATGCGCGGATGGTGCTGATGTCCACGGTAAAGCCGCCTTTGACCTTGCCGTTAATGACACCTTTAACCACTTCTTCAGCTTCGTAGGCTGCTTCCAGCTCTTTCCAGCTCTCTGCACGGCGCGCTTTTTCGCGAGACAGTTTGGTCTCACCGAAACCGTCTTCTACGGTTTCCAGCGCCACTTGTACTTCGTCACCGATACTTAAGCTGCACTCGCCATTGGCATCCAGGAACTGCGACATGGGTATCACGCCCTCGGACTTCAAGCCGGCGTGCACAGTGACCCAATCGCTGTCGATATCAATGACAACACCCGTCACGATAGAGCCTGGCTCCATATCGACGGTTTTCAAACTTTCTTCAAACAATTCAGCGAAATTTTCGCTCATTAGACATTACCTGTGTGGTTGCGGTGACCTGAAGTCACCTGGCCGCACCTCCAGCTGGTGCGGGTCTTTTCGTATTTGCCGCCTGCCAAGCCCTGCTGGAGCTCGCCGGACAAACAGCGGTTTCACTTTGTTTATCCGGGGGCGGGCTGCACAAATCCCAGAGCCTTGGCGGCGCTCAGAGCGCGCTCAAAAACCGCATCCACAGACAACTCACCGGTATCGATAAGCAAAGCGTCTTTCGCGGGACGAAGCGGAGCGACCGCGCGGTTCATATCCCGCTCGTCGCGCTCTTCGATATCCCGTTGAAGGCGCCGGATGCTAACAGATTCGCCGCTATTTGACAACTGCTTGAACCGGCGCTGGGCGCGAACCTCCGCGCTGGCGGTCAAATACAGCTTGAGCGGCGCATCGGGAAATACCACCGTGCCCATGTCGCGGCCATCGGCCACCAGGCCGGGCAGTTGCAGGAACTTGCGCTGGCGATCGAGCAGTGCTTCGCGCACCGAGGGAATTGCGCCCACCGTGGATGCGCCGCGCCCACCCTCTTCGGTGCGAATATCACGGGAGATGTCCTGTCCTTTGTAGATGGCCCGCACTTCACCCTGCGCCGACAGCACAAACTCCACCGCCAAATCCCGGGCGATAGCAGTGACCGCAGCGTGGTCGTCCCAGGATACTCCTTCAATTTCACAGGCCCTGCCCGTCACGCGATACAGTGCGCCGCTGTCGAGAAAATGCCAGCCCAGGTGCTTTGCCAAACGGTGACTAAGCGTACCCTTGCCCACGCCGCTTGGCCCATCGACCGTAATGACCGGAATAGTCATTAGCTGGCCTGAGTGGACAGTTGCAAACCAAGGCCTCGCGCCATGGCGTCAAACCCGGGAAAGGAGGTGTTGACGTGGTCGCAATCTAAAATGCGAATCGGCGCATTGGCGCGCAGCGCCGCCACCGAAAAAGCCATGGCAATGCGATGATCCATAAAAGTGCGAATGGTACCCCCGCCCATTTCACCGCCATCGATAATGATGCCATCATCCAACACTTCGTTCGCCACCCCCAGGGTGTTCAGACCTGCGGCCATAGCCGCGATGCGATCACTTTCTTTAACACGCAATTCCCCGGCACCGCGCAGCACCGTGCGCCCCTCCGCGCAGGCGGCGGCAATAAACAGTACCGGGAATTCGTCAATCGCCAACGGCACCTGGTCTTCTGGAATAACAATGCCCTTCAATGGCGCATAACGCACATGGATATCCGCCACGGGCTCACCGCCCACATCGCGCTCACGACTCAAGCTGATATCCGCACCCATGGCCCTTAAAATGTTAATCACACCGATACGGGTTGGATTGATACCCACATGAGATAACACCAGATCAGAGCCGGGGCTGATGCTGGCAGCCACCAGGAAAAACGCTGCCGAGGAAATATCACCGGGCACATCGATGTTCGTCGCCGTCAAACGACCTTTGCCCTTTAAGCGCATCGTGCGACCTGCACTGATGACTTCGTAGCCAAAGCCGCGCAACATACGCTCGGTGTGATCGCGGGTGGGCTCAGGCTCGCGCACCGAAGTCTCGCCATCGGCGTACAGCCCCGCCAGCAGGATGCAGGATTTCACCTGCGCACTGGCCATAGGCAGATCGTAGGCAATGGCGTTTAGGTGCGGCACGGGCTCGATTCTTAACGGCGGCCTGCCCTCGTTGGCGCTGCTGATAGCCGCCCCCATTTTCGCAAGCGGGGTAATCACCCGCTGCATGGGGCGCTTTTGCAGCGAGGCATCACCGGTCAATTCACTGGCAAAGGGCTGCGCCGCGAGCAAACCGGCCAAGAGGCGCATACTGGTACCGGAATTACCCACATCCAGCGCCTGTACTGGCGCTTGTAAGCCATTCATGCCCACGCCATGTACGGTGACCCTGCCGTGCACCGGGCCTTCTATGTCAACGCCCATGGCGCGAAACGCTGCGACGGTGGCCAGGGCATCTTCACCCTCTAAAAAACCCTCGATCTGCGTTACTCCGTCGGCCAATGCCCCCAACATAATAGCGCGATGGGAAATGGACTTATCCCCCGGCACACGCACCTCACCAGTGAGCGAGCCACCGGGCATTAAATGAAACTCCATGTTGCTACTCCGTACTGTCCTGACTGCGCTCAGCCAGTTCTTTGGCAAAGGCATCCCGAGCGGTTTTTGCCCGGGCAAAAATATCAATCAACGCCGCACCGTCAGCGCTATCCACTGCGTGGCGCAGCCGTTTCAAGTGACCCTCAAAGGCGTCCAACTCCTCCAACAAGGCCTCGCGATTGGCGACCGCGATATCGCGCCACATCACCGGGTCGGACGAGGCAATACGGGTAAAATCGCGAAAACCGCCTGCGGCAAAACGAAATACGTCCGTCACCGCCGTGCTCGCCGCCAGCATATCCACCAAGGTATAGGCGAGCATATGCGGTAAATG
>PDSN01000009.1 GCA_002748505.1 Gammaproteobacteria bacterium
GCAGCATTGAACATCCAGTGCTCGTCAATGGGCACGTCAACACCCGCTTCCAGGGCGACGCCCCAGGAATCTTTCAGTTTCAAATCGGCGCGCACAGGGCCACCGGTGCCAAAAATGGTGCCCAGGGTGTTTTCAAATTCCGACGTGGTGGACTCACTGAAGAACGTGGTGTAGTTCAAACCCAAACCAAAGTACGGCTGAACGGTCTCACGTCCACCCAGAGGGAAGTACTGCACTGTCAGGGTAGGTGGCAGGTGCTTGGTGTCGCCTACCCGCACGTTCGCGTCAGCCAACTTGATATCGTGTGAAAAAGGTGTGGAGGCAAGCAGACCCAGACCCCATTTCTGGGCGAACATATACGTTACGGTAAGACCCAACTGCGTATCATTTTCTACCTTTACGCCGTTTGGCAGGTTAATCGGCAGACCTGGAATGGCGTCACTGTCCTCATTAGGGGCAACGGTGGCCAAACCGGCGCGAACCACAAGATCGCCCGTATCGAGGGCAAAAGCAGTCAAAGGGGTGGTCAATGTCGCCAAAACCGCAGCAGCAATAAGTGTCTTTTTCATCAATACTCTCCTATGGAACTTCGCAGGCACCAGAATGTACCCTGCCGATGAACGCTATAATAGTGTGCTCTCGCTTTGAAATTATTGATACTGGTCAATATCTCCTATCAAAAAACCAATACAAAGACTGCTTTACTACTTTTCGCGACGCCCTAAGAGCAAAACATTTTTCAACTGCGACGCATGTGCCACAGCAAGCCCCAGCCACACCAGTGCAAAGGCAATGATCTGGAGCTGAGTGATGCTCTCTCCAAGCAGGGTAATCGCCACGATCAACTGCGTAGTTGGCGCCAGATAGCTCAACAGTCCCATCGCTGACAAGGGCATTAAACGGGTCGCCGAGACATAGGCCATCAGGGGTACGGCGGTGAGCAGGCCTGAACCCAATAAAAAGCCGTCGACACTGAGCCCGTAACGACCCAGCCCGGCACCATCCCGGGTGACAAACCACCACAGTGCAATGGGCGCCAGCAACTGGATTTCCACCAGCAAACCCACGACACCGCCCACACTCACCCCTTTGCGAATGGCACTGTAAATACCGAAACTCAGCGACACCCCCAGCGCCACATAGGGAATGCCCTGCCCCCCCTGCACCATTATCATCACTGCGGCCACAGCACAGGCAACCGCTACTTTCTGTCTTGCATCCAGAGTTTCCCGAAAAAACAACAGCCCGATCGCAATGTTAATCAGCGGCAACAGAAAGTAACCCATACTGGCCTGAGCGGCCTGACCGTGTGTTACCGCCCACAGGAATATGCCCCAGTTAAGACCCGCCAAACCCGCGCACAAACCCATCACCCCCAAACTGCGCAAGGAGCGAAACACCGCAAACCACTGCGGCCACTGCTTGAGTATGGTGACACAGATGGCCAACACTGGCAGCGACCATAGTACGCGATGAGACAGTAAGTCCGTTGCCTCGACCGGCCTGGTCTGCGCCCAATACAGCGCCGCTACCCCCCAGATCAATTGGGCCAGCAAGGCCAGCCCCAGACCTCGGTGATACGCCTGCGTATTATGACTATGCATCACCGTCGAAGGCCTGCGACAAAAACCGCAAGGGCAGCAGCTAATCCAATCCATCCCTGGGGCATTGTCAGGTATCCATAGGAGAAAGCGCCACATCATCTATGTTCGGCTATCAACATGCAAGGGCTACCCTACCTCAACACTCGTGGATTACCATGGGAGCTGAAAATACAACCGCGGCAGAGCCACTTTGAGGAGGGCAGAAGAAATCATTATGTCTAAAGGATTATCACGCCGCTATTTCCACGCGTAGTCTGAGGGCATACAATAGGCGGCATTTCTATAATCAGTAAAAGGAACAGCTTATGCCCAGCTACGATTATGATGTGATCGTCATCGGCAGCGGCCCAGCCGGGGAAAGCGCCGCACTCAATGCCTCGAAACACGATAAACGGGTGGCTGTTGTTGAAGAAAGCGGCATGGTGGGTGGTGCCTGTACCCACAGGGGCACCATTCCCTCCAAAGCACTGCGTCAATCTGTGAAACAGCTTATGCGTTTTAATACGGGCAAACTGTTTCGTGAAATCGGTCATCGCAGGCAGATTCCCTACCCCAAGGCGCTATCGGTCGCCAGCAGCGTTATCGAACACCAGGTTGAAATGCGCAGCAAATACTACATGCGCAACGCTATCAATATTTATCGTGGCAAAGCCTCATTCGTGGACGATCACACCCTGCAAATCCTCGAAGAAGAGGGTGGTATAAGCCACTTAAGCGCAGCAGACATTGTCATCGCCACGGGCTCCAGCCCCTACCGCCCAGCGGATATAGATTTCAGCCACCCGCGCATCTACGACAGTGACACCATCTTGGATTTAAAGCACACGCCCCGAAAAATTCTTATCTACGGCGCCGGTGTCATCGGCTGTGAATACGCATCGATTTTTTCCGGGCTGTCGATCAAAGTGGAGCTGATTAACAACTACGATTATCTGCTGGCATTTCTGGATGACGAGATTTCTATCGCCCTTAACTATCACCTGCGCGACATGGGCGTCATGGTGCGCCACCGCGAGGTCTATGATCATGTGGAAGCCACCGATAAAAGCGTTACTTTATACTTAAAATCCGGCAAACGTCTGCACGGCGATGCACTGCTATGGTGTAACGGCCGCAGTGGCAATACGTCGGACTTGAATTTGGAATGCGTCGGCATTACCCCGGATCGTCGCGGCCAACTTAAAGTCAACCAGCAATATCAAACAGAAGTCCCCAATATCTACGCGGTGGGTGATGTCATCGGCTGGCCCAGCCTCGCCAGCGCGGCCTACGATCAGGGTCGCTCGGCGGCTGCGGTGTCACGCGGTAAGGAGCGAGTGCGCTATGTCGATGACGTGCCCACCGGCATTTACACGATTCCCGAAATCAGCTCGGTGGGGCGCACGGAAAAAGAACTGACCGACGCCTGCATTCCCTTTGAAGTGGGTCGCGCCTTTTTCAAAGACACTGCTCGCGGGCAAATCTCTGGTGAAGACGTTGGCATGTTGAAAATTTTATTTAACCCGGACACCTTGGAAATTTTGGGCGTGCACTGCTTTGGCGCAGAAGCCACCGAGATTATCCACATCGGTCAGGCCATCATGAAACAAGAAGGCGCAGGTAACACCCTGCGTTATTTTGTCACCACCACGTTTAATTACCCTACTATGGCCGAAGCCTACCGCATCGCGGCACTTAACGGCCTGAATCGTTTAACCGAGTTTTAGGAGCACAGTATGCAAAGCCTACCTCATTTATACAGCGTCACCGCCAATGCAAACCCGGAGAGCTATGTCACCCTAAGCACAGAAGGCATCGCGCCGATTGAAAGCGCACCGCCCGTGCAATTTGGCGGTCCAGGGGATCACTGGTCGCCGGAAGACCTGCTGGTGGCCGCTCTGGCCGATTGCTTTATTTTAACCTTCAAAGCCGTCAGCCGAGCCTCAAAATTTGACTGGCAAAGCCTGTCCTGCACCGTGGATGGCACCTTGGACCGCATCGAAAAAGCCACTCAGTTTACCGCCTTTACGATAAAAGCGGATCTCACCGTTGCCAGTGATGCGGATCAGGAAAAAGCCCAAAAGCTACTGGAAAAATCGGAGCACGTCTGCTTAATCACTAACTCCCTTAAAGCGCCCGTGCATTTGGAAGCGCGCATCGTCGTTGCTTAAAAGGCGACATGCACTTTTTTGCATTGCATTGTTTTAACAGAACAACCAGCGCCGCGCACCAACAGTTTCAGGGGCGCGGCGAGGGCTGTATCTCACAGCGCCTGTTTAGCGGCGATCATGGCGTCGATTTTCTCTTCTAAAATCCACAACGGTACGGGACCGTCTTTTAAGATGGTATCGTGAAATTCACGCACATCGAAATCATCGCCCAAAGCCCGTTGAGCTTTTTCACGCAATTCCATGATTTTGATCTTACCGATCATATAGGCCGTAGCCTGACCCGGCATGGCGATATAACGCTCGATCGCTTTGGTGCAATCACCCACAGAATTAGGGGTGTTGTTCACCAGATAATCAATCGCCTGCTGACGCGTCCAGCGTTTGGCGTGAATACCGGTGTCCACCACCAGACGTGCGGCTCGCCACAACTCCATCGCCAGACGGCCAAAGTTTGCGTAGGGATCGGTGTATAAACCCATATCATAGGCCAACCACTCGCTGTACAAGCCCCGCGCTCGCGGAAAGCTTCTACCCGCTTCACCGTGATATCAGCCTTGGGCAAAATACCGAATATTTCCGGCAAACGCTCACGCATATCGGCGATCACCCGCGTGGCCTCGGCTAAATAAGCAGCGCGACCTGCCTCGGTGTTGGGATAGTAAAATTGCTGGTCTTCGCGCATAAACACGAAAAACGCCTGCAACGATCCCTTAAAACCCACCTGGCGCATAATGGCTTTCATCTCTTCGTGGATGCGGGCGACCTCTTTGAGGCCGAGCTGATGAATCTCATCGGCCGTCATATCGGTGGTGGTGAACCAGCGCAGGCGCTCATTGTAAAAGTCATCGCCATCTTTAAGTTTCCAGACACCATCATCATCACTGGCGAGACTGTATTGATGCTGCATTTCTTTTATCAAACGCAGGTAAGCGGGGCGCACCACGTCCACCAGTGCGGTTCTGGCCTGTTTTACCAGCGCTTTTTGCGCGCTGGTGGAAATATCCAGTTTGGCGACCTTGGCTTTGAAATCGGCCAGCAAGGCAGAATCCTTGCCGCTGTTATCATAGGGCGCACCCAACAGCACGTTTTGGGAGGCGGTGATCATCTGCGGGTATTGCCAACGCGCCAGGAAAAAGCCTTTTTTCTCGCGGATGCGCATCTGCTCAATCAGCTCATCAAAGGCTTTGCCCACGCCGTTCAGGCGCGAGATATAGGCTTTGGCATCGGCCACATCGCCGATACGGTGAATGTTAATCAGAAAAGACGGCATACCCGAATGCGCACCGCCGTACTGATGAAGTGCCCAGCGGTGGTGTCGGTATTTATCCGCTTCAATAGAGCGCTGCAAACTGGCCTCATACAAACGCCATGACAGGCGGTCGGCCTCGCTGAGTGTCTTGGGGTCAAATTCATACAGGGCTTGCAGGCGCTGTTTTTCGATGCGCTCGCCCTCCTTATAAAAGGCTTCCGTACCATCGTCCCACTCGCCCTGACGGGTTTTAATGCCCATATAGCTGGACGTCGTGGGCGAACGCTGTAAATCTTCAGCGTAATTGGCAGCGAGAAATTCGCGAAATGCCGCGCCGGTGTCTGCCTCGGCCATTTCAGGCACTTGCTGGTTGGCACAGGCGCTAAACAGCAGCGCTGCAGCGGCCAGTCCAGTGACGCGTTTCAACAGTTGTTTCATAGTATTTCCTATATCTCATTGTCATCATTTATTACCGCAACAGGCACCCAGACGCCATGCGAGCATTGTTTGTCACGCGGCTATTTTCGCATATTTTTAACAGCCCGTTCCGTCGATGAGCGCAAAGCAGTGGACATTCACCGCAAAACACTAAATACTGTATATATGTACAGTATTTATAAAACACCGTCAAGCCTCTGGTTGTGCCTGCGCTTTGACAAACTGCCGCTGCTCGCCCTGCCCCACAATGCCGGGCAGGCCTGCATTGTGCTTGCACAGCAGCGAGTCTGCGCTTACAACGATGCGGCGAAAATGCTGGGTATCACACCCTTGATGCGCCTTGCCAGCGCGCGCACCTTAAGCGCACACATCACCGCGCTTGAGCGAGACATCGCACGAGAAAATCACTATTTGCAAATATTACAGGCGCGCGCCTACCGTTTAAGCCCTACCCTGTGCCGCTATCAACACGACAGCCTGCTCATCGAAATTGGCAGTTGCCTGCGCCTGGCCGGTGGGCTCACCCCTCTGCTTGACAGCCTGCGCCACAGTTGTGACGATGACTCCTACCCGGCGTGCTGGGGGCTTGCACAAACCCCCAAAGCGGCCTGGCTGTTATCCCACAGCGAAACGGGGCTCAATATCAGCCAGCCCTTGCGCAAACGCCTCGCTCCCCTGCCGCTTACGCTGCTATCACCGCTGTTTGCCCGCCCTGTCGATGCACTGGCCAGGGCGGGGTTCCATCATTTCGGGGCACTGCTCAAGCTACCCACCAGCGCACTGGCAGAGCGCTGCGGCATAGATTTTAGCAACTACTTGCAGGAAGTTCTGAAAAACCCAATGCCACCGGGCGAGTTATACCGCCCGCCCAGTCATTTCAGTGAAACCGTGAACTTCGATTACGAGGTCAAAAGCCATACCCCCCTGCGCTGGGCCATGGATCAACTGTTAAAACGGTTTTGCCGTTTTCTCAGGCAGACCCAGCAGTACACCGCGGTCATCCTCTGGCAATTGCGCAGCAACGGCAAACCAAACAGCCACCTCGAAGTGCGCAGTCACAAGCCCCACAGTCAGTACAGTCACTGGTATCAGTTAAGCTGTTTACAGCTTGATTCCCTGCAAACAGCCGATGGAATTGACAGTATCCAGCTGTCCTGTGATGAAATGCACAGCCTGCATACCGACAGTGAGGACTTGTTTCAAGCCGCACAGGGCAGTGAAAGCGCAGCACACCTGTTGGACAGACTGGGCAGCCGCCTTGGCAAAGACGCGATCTCCTGGCTCAGTTGGCGCAACGAACACCTGCCCGAGTTCGCCCTGGCCGTGCATCCACACCGCCAGTTGAGCAAAGCCGTGCGCGCCGAAGGCAACAATCGTCCCTTTTGGCTGCTGACCACGCCCCAGCCGCTCAGCGTTAAAACGGAAGGTTTGTACCATCATCCGAGCAGAAAGCACCTGCGCTGTGTCTCTCAGGCCGAGCGTATTGAAGATCACTGGTGGCAAGCAGCCACCAGCCGCGATTACTACACAGCCCGCTGCAATCAGGGACTGCATTACTGGGTATTTTATGAACGACGGCAACGGCGCTGGTATTTGCAAGGCGTGTTTGAGTAATGCTCACAAAGCGGCAAACCTAATACTGGCCTCATACCGCAATAGCTGGTATAAGTTGCGAACGCAAATTATTTCCATGAAAAACCATGTCCAATCACTATCATTACGACGTTGTCATTATTGGCGCAGGCGCTGCCGGATTGACCCTGGCACTGAATTTACCCAAGCGCTATCGGGTTGCCATTTTGTCAAAAGGCGACTTGAAACAGGGCTCTACCTACCGCGCTCAAGGCGGTATGGCGGCGGTCATCGACAGTGAGGACTCTATCGACTCCCACGTCGCAGATACCTTGAACGCCGGCGCCGGCCTGTGTCGCGCCGAGGCGGTAGAGTTCACGGTCAGTCACAGCGGCGATGCGGTGACCTGGCTGATCGACCAGGGAGTGAAATTTACCCGTGTCGGTGAAGAAGATACCTCTTCGCCAGACTACCACCTTACCCGCGAGGGCGGCCACAGTCACCGACGCATTCTTCACGCCGCAGACGCCACCGGCAGGGTCATCGCCAAAGCGCTGATCAAGCAGGTCAAAAAAGCCAAAAATGTCACCATTTTCACCAGCCATATCGCGGTGGATTTGATTAAAAAACGCGGACACTGCCAGGGCGCCTACGTGTATGATCGCAAA
>PDSN01000010.1 GCA_002748505.1 Gammaproteobacteria bacterium
CTGCACTACCGAAAACCCTTTTGAAATATTGACAATCATTATCAATAGCATTATTTTGCTCACAACGACTTATAATCAGCTAACACCATGTACATTTGCATTTGCCAGGGCGTCACTGACCACCAAATTCGCGCCGCCGTGCAGGACGGCGCGCAGAGTTTGCGCGAGGTGCGCGAGCAACTACACGTAGCGCGACAATGTGGTAAGTGCGGACTCGCCGCGCAGCGTATTGTGCACGATACGCTGGCGGAGATGCTTAGCAGTAACCCCGATTTGTTCTACGCGGCGGGTTGATATAGACACGCAAAAACGCTGGATTACTCAAACGCCCCTTGTCAAAAACCGAATTTTTGCCAGGTATTTTTTTATATTTCTCTCGATGTGACGGTCTTGGGCGCACCTATAGGCAGATAAGCCGTGACCATGGTTTTACGGGCTAGGAAAGCACCTTTTCCCAGAAAATCGCCCGACCCAGCGCAGGGTCCAGCTCGTAACCGGCAAAGCCAAAACGCCGATAGGCAGCCTGGGCTACTTCGTTACCTTCGAGCACTTCCAGAGTAAGCTTGCAACAACCGCGTGCACGGGCAATGTCTTCAACCTTCGCCAGCAGACCGCGACTGATACCCAGCCCGCGATACTCGCGCTTGACCACCACATCGTGAATATTCATCAGCGGCTGACACTTAAAGGTGGAAAACCCCTCAAAACAGTTAATCAAGCCGCACGGTTCACCATCGGCATAACACAGCAGGCTAAGGGCGTCCGCCCTTTTTGCCAGCGCAGCGGGAAGATTGGCGCTGACCTGCTCTGGCAGGGGTTCGCCACCGCCCATAGGATCTAAAGCGTAGTTTTCTAACAGCTCTACCAGCGCACGGGCTTGCGCCGGGTCATGATAATCGACTTCCACATAGCGCAGTTCCATTGATGCTCCTTGGCAGCGGCAATGTAATCATTGTAAACTTGACTTGCAGCGCCATGCCGAAACGCTACAATGAAGCCCCCCGAACGGGAATCACAAGCGGCGCGTGGCCAATTGGCGCAGCCATCTTTACAACCCCAAACAGGAAAGCGATATGATCTACCGAAGTGACGCACTCACGGTAACTCGCCTGGAAGGCGATATTGCCAAGCTGCAGTTTGATCTGCAAGGCGAATCGGTCAACAAATTCAACCGGCAAACCGTCAGCGACTTAAACGATGCCCTGGACGCCCTCGAAGCGGAGTCTGGCATTAAAGGTCTGCTGGTAACCTCTGGCAAGCCCGTGTTCATTGTGGGCGCAGACATTACCGAGTTTACCGGCTTGTTTGGTGCGGACAAGGAGGAAATTAAACCCTTCACGCGCCAGAACAACGACAACTTGAACCGTATTCAAAACCTACCCTACCCCAGCGTCGCCGTCATTAACGGCTTTGCCATGGGCGGCGGCCTCGAAATCTGCCTGGCTTGTGATTTTCGCGTTATGAGCACGGCCGCCAAAATCGGCCTGCCCGAAACCAAGCTCGGCATTCTGCCCGGCTGGGGTGGCACAGTTCGTCTGCCTCGCATCATCGGTGTGGACGAAGCCGTCATGTGGATGGCCACCGGCAAGGAGCAAAAGGCCGAAGCCGCCCTGAAAGCGGGTGCCGTAGACGCCATTGCCGCACCGGAGCAACTGCTCGATGTGGCCAGCAAAACCCTGCAGGGCGCAGTCGATGGCAAACTCGACTACCAGGAACGTCGCGCAGCCAAGGGCGGCCCTCTGCCACTGAACGACACCGAGGCAATGATGGCGTTCTTCACCATCAAGGGCATGGTGCAGCAGCAGGCGGGTAAAAACTACCCCGCGCCGGTCGCAGTTGTGGACGTGATTGAAAAAGCGCGCAACATGAACCTCGAAGAAGCTCTGGATGTAGAAGCTGACGCATTTGCGGAACTGGCAACCACTCCAGTTGCCTCTGCCCTGGTTGGCTTGTTTTTAGCCGATCAACAGCTTGGTAAAACCGCCAAGAGCTGGGCCAAAAAAGCCGATGGCGATATCGAGCGCGCCGCGGTATTGGGCGCGGGCATCATGGGTGGCGGCATCGCCTACCAAAGCGCCTACAAAGGCACCCCTATCAAGATGAAAGACATCGCACAAGCTGGCCTTGATCTCGGCCTTGCAGAGGCGAGCAAGCTGTTGTCCAAGCGCGTCAATCGCGGCCGCATGACACCGGAACAAATGGGCGCAGTGCTCAACAACATCGACCCCACCCTGACCTATGAAGGTTTTGAAGATGTGGATATCGTGGTCGAAGCGGTTGTAGAAAACCCCAAAGTGAAGCATGCCGTACTGGCTGAAACCGAGAAACACATCCGCAAGGACGCTATTCTCGCTTCTAACACCTCCACCATTTCCATCACCTACCTGGCCGAAGCTCTGGAGCGCCCGGAAAATTTCTGCGGTATGCACTTCTTCAACCCCGTGCACGCTATGCCGCTGGTGGAAGTGATTCGCGGTGAAAAAACCTCGGATGAGGCGGTCGCCAAAACCGTGGCCTACGCCAACAAAATGGGCAAAAAAGCCGTTGTGGTCAACGACTGCCCAGGCTTTTTGGTCAACCGTGTGCTGTTCCCCTACTTTGACGGCTTTGCCAAATTAGTGCGCGATGGCGCTGACTTCCAGGCGGTCGACAAGGTCATGGAGCGCTGGGGCTGGCCTATGGGTCCCGCCTACCTGACTGACGTGGTCGGCATCGACACCGGTGTGCACGCTGCCAAAGTGATGGCAGAGGGCTTCCCTGATCGTATGCAGCTCGACTTCAAAACCGCCACCGAGGTGATGTTTGAAAACAATCGCTTGGGTCAGAAAAACGGCAAAGGCTTCTACGAGTATGTCACTGACAAACGCGGCAAGCCCAAGAAAGTGGTTTCTGAAGAAGCATACAAGCTGATCGAACCTGTTTCTGCCGAGCGCAAAGAGTTCGACAAAGAGGAAATCGTCGCCCGTATGATGCTGCCTATGGTCACTGAGCTGGCGCGTTGTTTAGAAGAAGGCATCGTGGCAAGCGCTGCTGAAGCTGACCTCGCTCTGCTGTACGGCATCGGTTTCCCACCCTTCCGCGGTGGTGTTTTCCGCTGGATAGACACCGTAGGTCTTGCGCATGTCGCTGAACTTTCCGAGAAGTACGCCCATCTCGGCAAGAGCTACGAGCTGACCGAAGGCATGAAAGCCAAACTCGCCGCTGGCGAAACCTATTATTAAGCAACGGGCAACAGAAGGAGAAATACTGTGAGTTTGAATCCAAGAGACGCAGTGGTCGTCGATTTTGCCCGCAGCGCAATGGGACGATCCAAAAACGGCTGTTTTCGCAATGTGCGGGCAGACGATTTATCCGTCGGAGTTATCAAAGGTCTGCTGGCGCGCAACGCAGCGCTGGACCCTAAAGACATCGACGACGTAATCTGGGGCTGTGTTATGCAGCGCGGCGAACAGGGCATGAACCTGGGTCGCGCCGTGGTGCTGGCAGCGCAACTGCCCTTTAGCATTCCCGGCCAGACTGTGAACCGTCTGTGTGGCTCATCCATGAGTGCACTGCACACTGCCTCGGCCAACATCATGGCCGGCCTCGGTGATGTCTACCTGGTGGGCGGTGTTGAGCATATGGGTCACCTGCCGATGATGGATCAGGTCGACCCCAATCCCCGCATGGGTCGCAACGTAGCTAAGGCCGCTGGCATGATGGGCCTGACCGCTGAATACCTGGCGATGATGCACGGCATCACCCGCGAACAGCAGGATGAGTTCGGCCTGCGCTCTCACCAGTTGGCGCACAAAGCCACGGTGGAAGGCAAGTTCGCCAAAGAGATCATCCCGGTAGAAGGTCACGATGAAAACGGCGCGCTGATTTCCGTCACCGAAGACGAAACCATTCGCCCGGAAACAACCCTGGAAGGTCTGGCAAGTCTGCGCCCGGCGTTTAACCCAATGGGTTCTGTGACCGCGGGCACATCGTCGCAAATCTCTGACGGTGCATCCGCCATGCTGGTCATGTCTGCCGAAAAAGCACAAGCGCTGGGACTCACCCCCGTCGCGCGCATCAAAGGCATGGCTCTGGCGGGCGTCGACCCGTCCATCATGGGTTATGGCCCTGTGCCCTCGACCAGGAAAGCCCTGAAAAATTTAGGGCTCTCTATGGGGGATATCGACTACGTAGAGCTTAACGAAGCCTTCGCAGCACAGGCTTTGCCGGTGCTTAAAGACCTCGATCTGCTCGACACAATGGACGAGAAAGTCAAC
>PDSN01000011.1 GCA_002748505.1 Gammaproteobacteria bacterium
CCAGGCCCCGCTCGGCGGCGGAGCCGGGCGAGTAGGGTGTTGTTTTTAGCCGCGACATTCCACCCATCTCCACAGTTTAGGTATATCCAGCAGTCCGGAGATATAAGTGAACAAAACCACAAATGCCACATAGGCCCAGAAAGAAATGTGCAGGGAAATGCTGGCCAGTGCAAACAGTTTAATCAGGGCGACCAGTACGCCAATTAAAAACACTTCTGACATGACCCAGGGTTGCAGGTTTGATAACAACTTACCCAGCACTATTCTAGTGGGGGAGGGTTTTGCCAGGCCGAGCTGCAGGGGAATCAACAGTGCCAGCAGTATCAGTAGATAGAGCGCGGGAAACAACAGGATAAACAACAGCACCATCACGCCCAATACGACAAAACCCTGGGCGTAAAGCGCCAGCGCAGCATTGAACAAATTGATATGCGCTTCCTGCCCCATGACCTCCATGGTGATATAGGGGTAGGCGTTGGCCATCAGCAGACAAATCAGTGCACTGATACTAAGTGCTATGACATATTCAACACTGCTTTTGTGTCCAGCAGTGATGTGGTTATCACAGCGCGGGCATGACAACACTGTTCCCGCCGGCACATGCTCGGGCAGGTCAATCAGTAAGTCGCATTCGTGGCAGGCAATGGGCAAGGGTGTTCCTCTTATTTGGAGGCGAGATGGTAGCATTGTCTCTGGTTTTCGCCTAGTGGGCCGGGTTCGCAGTATGGCACCGCCAAACCAGTTGCGTACGGCTCGGTGTCTTCCATAGGTAAAGGGTTAAAGCGAGGAAGCGTCGAAACACCTCAACAAGCCCTTGACTCACCCCGTAAGCATCTATAGAATGCCGCATCCTCTTTTTAGGGGTGCTTTGCCTGTGGTTTGAAATTGGCTGTTTGAAGCTGATCGAAAGCCCCGCAAAAGCGCGTCGAACAAGAGGTTGAGCCATAAGGCTCGTTAACTGAATACTTATTTTTGGAGTTTTAACTTAATGGCAACGATCAACCAATTGGTTCGTAAGCCTCGCAAGCGCAAGCTCGACAAAAGTGACGTACCGGCTTTGCAAAGCTGTCCTCAGCGTCGTGGTGTGTGTACTCGTGTGTACACCACTACACCGAAGAAGCCGAACTCTGCACTGCGTAAAGTCTGCCGTGTGCGCCTGACCAACGGTTATGAAGTTTCTTCATACATCGGTGGTGAAGGTCACAACTTGCAGGAACACAGCGTAGTTTTGATTCGCGGCGGTCGTGTAAAAGACCTGCCGGGTGTACGTTACCACACCGTTCGCGGCAGCCTGGATACCTCCGGTGTTGCTGATCGTAAAAACGGTCGTTCGAAGTACGGTGCCAAGCGTCCTAAGTAATTTCGCTTGGGTGCTGCGAGACAAATAACCGAATATAGACATTAGTAAGGCCAGACCTCTGCCTCCCCCGCTCTGTGGCAGGTCGGTGTCTGGGTTAACCTGAAGAAGGAGAGGCACTATGCCCAGAAGACGAGTAGTCGCCAAGCGCGAAGTTTTACCAGATCCGAAATTTGGTAACGTAACGCTGGCAAAATTCATGAACCACGTTATGGTCAGCGGCAAGAAATCTGTTGCGGAAACCATCGTGTACGGCGCTTTGGATATCGTACAAGAGCGTCTGAAAAAAGATCCGCTGGAAGCTTTTGACGAAGCCCTGGAAAACATTGCCCCCATGGTGGAAGTTAAGTCCCGCCGTGTAGGTGGTGCCACTTACCAGGTGCCGGTTGAAGTTCGTCCGGCTCGCCGCGTGGCGCTGTCCATGCGCTGGTTGGTGGAGTACGCCCGCAACCGCGGTGAGAAGTCCATGCGTCAGCGTTTGGCCGGTGAGATCATCGACGCATCGCAGGGCAAAGGCAATGCGGTCAAGAAGCGTGAAGATGTGCACCGTATGGCGGAAGCTAACAAGGCATTCTCTCACTATCGTTTTTAATCGGTTGCTTGGCAACCCTCAATTGGGGATTTAATTGTGGCACGTAAGACTCCTATTAAACGCTACCGCAACATCGGTATCGCTGCCCACGTGGATGCAGGTAAAACCACGACCACCGAGCGCGTTCTGTTTTACACGGGCTTGTCTCACAAAATTGGTGAAGTGCACGATGGCGCGGCGACCATGGACTGGATGGAGCAGGAGCAGGAGCGTGGTATTACCATTACCTCCGCGGCGACTACCTGTTTCTGGAAAGGCATGGATGCGCAGTTTGACGAGCACCGCATCAACATTATCGACACGCCAGGACACGTTGACTTCACAATTGAAGTAGAGCGTTCTCTGCGTGTACTTGACGGCGCGGTTGTCGTGCTGTGCGGTTCATCTGGTGTACAGCCCCAGACCGAAACCGTATGGCGTCAGGCCAACAAGTACGAAGTACCGCGTATGGTTTTCGTCAACAAAATGGATCGCGCTGGCGCGGACTTTTTGAAAGTTGTTGAGCAGCTGCGTGATCGTTTGGGCGCTACCGCGGTTCCCCTGCAAATGACTATCGGTGCCGAGGACGAGTTCAAAGGCGTTGTCGATCTGGTGAAAAACAAGGCTATCGTCTGGAGCGAAGAAGATCAGGGCATGAGCTTTGAATACGCCGACGTTCCCGCTGAGCTTGAAGACCAGGTTGCCGAGATGCGCGAATACATGGTGGAAGCTGCGGCAGAAGCCAATGACGAATTGATGGAAAAATACCTCGAAGAAGGCGAGCTGACCGAAGAGGAAATCAAGGCAGGCATCCGCGCGCGCACCCTGGCTAACGAAATCGTGCCTGTGCTTGGCGGTTCTGCGTTTAAGAACAAGGGCGTGCAGGCTGTGCTGGACGCGGTCATCGAGTACATGCCTTCACCGACTGAAGTTAAGGCGATTGAAGGTACCCTGGACGATGGGGAAACCGTCGAGACGCGTGAAGCGGACGACGATGCACCGTTTGCGGCGCTGGCGTTTAAAATCGCCACTGATCCCTTTGTGGGCACCTTGACGTTCTTCCGTGTGTACTCCGGCACGCTGCAATCAGGCACCGGCGTTTACAACTCGGTAAAAATGAAGAAAGAGCGTGTAGGCCGTATGGTGCAGATGCACTCTAACAGCCGTGAGGAGATCAAAGAAGTACTGGCGGGCGACATCGCCGCTGCGGTCGGTCTGAAAGACGTTACCACGGGCGATACCCTGTGTGACAATGACAGACCCATCGTGCTTGAGCGTATGGAGTTCCCGGAGCCAGTAATCTCCGTAGCGGTTGAGCCCAAATCCAAGCCCGATCAGGAAAAAATGGGTATCGCCCTTGGCAAGCTCGCCCAGGAAGACCCTTCTTTCCGTGTGAAAACTGATGAAGAAACCGGCCAGACCATCATCTCTGGTATGGGTGAGCTTCACCTGGACGTTCTGGTTGATCGTATGCGCCGCGAGTTCGGTGTTGAGGCCAACATCGGTAAGCCCCAGGTGGCCTACCGCGAAGCGATCCGCAACACCTCCGAGATCGAAGGCAAGTTTGTGCGTCAGTCAGGTGGTCGCGGTCAGTACGGTCACGTATGGGTGAAATTCGAGCCGGCGGAAGACGAGAGCGCCGAAGGTTTGGAGTTTGTCAACGAAATCGTCGGTGGTGTGGTACCCCGCGAATACATCCCCGCAGTACAAAAAGGTATCGAAGAGCAGATGCAAAACGGTGTTCTGGCGGGCTATCCCCTGCTGGGCCTGAAAGCGACTCTGTACGATGGCTCTTTCCACGATGTTGACTCCAACGAAATGGCCTTTAAAATTGCCGCTTCGATGGCGACGAAAAAGTTGTCTCAGGAAGGCGGTGCGGTACTGCTTGAGCCCATCATGAAGGTTGAAGTGGTAAGCCCAGAAGAGAATATGGGTGACGTTGTTGGCGACTTGAACCGTCGTCGCGGCTTGATCGCGGGTATGGACGAAAATGCCTCCGGTAAGGTGATCAACGCTGAAGTGCCTCTGGCGGAAATGTTCGGTTACGCAACCGATCTGCGCTCGGCAACTCAGGGTCGTGCAACCTATACCATGGAGTTCTCCAAGTATGCGGAAGCGCCAAGCAACATCGCCGATGAAATCATCGCGAAAAACCAAACCAAATAATTGTTAGCACTATCACAGAGGTGAATTAAAGTGGCAAAGGAAAAATTTGAACGCAGTAAGCCCCACGTCAACGTGGGCACCATTGGGCACGTTGACCACGGTAAAACCACGCTGACCGCAGCGTTGACCC
>PDSN01000046.1 GCA_002748505.1 Gammaproteobacteria bacterium
TCCTGCTCGAAGAGCATGCTAAGCTGCAATTATCTCAATGAACCGCCGTATACGGATCCGTACGTACGGTGGTGTGGGAGGTGGCAGCAGTAATGCTGCTACCTACCCGATTGGAATAAACAGGCTGTCCATGAAAACGCTTTTTCCTGAACGAGACGTTCGGCGGATTTGCAGCCTGCGTCAAAGGTCAACAAATGATGAAACGCAACACTTGCCTGAAAAACAGCGGCGAATTATCGTAAAGATGCTTGTTGGTCATTCTTAGAAATGACGTTGGCATTGCCAATATAAGCAAACCGAGACCTGTCGGGTGCACGCCCCCGACAGGAAGCGCGCTCCGATGGTACTTTTTTTACGTTAAGGAGAACCATTATGAAAGAGCGTCGACTCGATCAAACCTCTGGGGTGGAAGCACTTCAGAATGAGCGTGAAGAGTGTTTGACTCTACAGTGTTTACTGGAGAATCAAAAACTCAAAGCGGAAACTCGCCATCTTGAATCAAGGGTGGAACAACTGGATATGGAGATTCGCATTGCGAAACGAAAAGTCTGGTTGGAACTGCTGACCCTGTTGCTTTCGGGCGGTGGCTTGTTGTTTCGTCTGCTTACCCTGTTGCGAGGGCTTTCCTCTGACGGTGAATAGCAGCGAACTTCCGCAAAAAGACAGGCCTCTTTGGGGCCTGTCTTTTTTTTTTAAAGTCTATGAGAATGCTGGAGTCTACTGTGCAGCTTTTTGGCGTTTTGCACAGTCTTGCTGTTGTGCTGCGGGGGTGAACCTGAACAAGTCGGCGATGGACAGCCCCAGGGTATCGCGCTGTTGCAGTTTTTGGGTGCTGAGAAGGTCGTAGGCGTGCTGGCGCCAGGTCGATGGCTCGCGCTGTTTTTTCACCAGCGGACGCTCATCATTGATCCATTCTTTTAATTGCCAAAAAGTCACGGTGTCTAAATCGCGCGACAAAAGATAGCGCCCCTGTTCATTTTGGGTGATTACGCGGTGTTCCAGCAGCAGGCTGCGCAATTCGCTGAAGGAGTCGGAATCCAGCGCGTATTCACCGCGCATCAATTCCATTTCACGTACCACGCCGCCGTGGCGTTGGCGTTCCCACAGTACGTATAGCATATTCAGCGCTTTTAACACGGGCGGCACGGAGGCTTGCGCCTCGCTGCGATAGGCCGACATGCTGTGCACCAAAATACCGCCGATAAGTACAATCGTCCAGGAGAGGTAAATCCATAAAAGAAACAGGGGTACGGCGGCGAATGCGCCGTAGATTAATGTGTAGCTGGAATTGACCATCACCTTGGTAAACAAATAGCGCGCGCCATTGAACGCTACTGCAGCGATAAGCCCGCCGATCATAGCGTGCTTGGGGGGTACGTAGCAGTTGGGAACGGCGGCATAGACCAGGGTAAACGCCGCCCAGCTCAGTAAGATGGGTATGACACTGAGCAGGCGCGCCGAGGTTAAGCCCACTGCATCGAGGTTATCCACCAGTATCGGCAACGAGGTCAGGTAAGTGCCTATACCAAGTGCCAGGCCAATAAAGATGGGAGACAGGCTAAGCACGGCCCAATACAGTAAAAAACTGGCTACAGGGCCACGGTTTTCCCTGGTGCGCCAGATAATATTGAACGCCTGCTCGATGTTGCGCAGCATCAGCACCGAGGTAACCACCAAAAACAAGATACCAACGCCGGTCAGGTTTTTAGCCTGGCGGGAAAACTCATCGAGATAGCCTTGAATTTCCGCACCGGTGTCGGGAACGAGGTGGTGAAAAACCAGATTTTGGAGTTTGTCTTCTACACCTGTAAATGAGGGAATAGCCGATGCCATTGAAAAACTGATGGTGAGTAAGGGCACCAGCGCAAACAGGCTCATATAGGTGAGCGCAGCGGCGATCTGCGAGCCGCGATCAGCAGAGAAACGACCGGCGAGGTAGCGGGCCACGTCAAAGCAGCGGTAGGCGATAGCGTTTAACTTTTCCATGGCGGAATTATGGCATGAGCCAGCGCTCTTAACCATCACAGTTTTGTTATACTCGCGCCTTTGTACAAACTTAAGGGCACTGCCATGAGCGACTATACAATTTATCACAACCCGCGCTGTTCCAAGTCACGCCAGGCGCTGGCTCTGCTGGAAGAACACGGTATCAGCCCGGATGTGCGCCTCTACCTGCAAGAGCCGCTTGATCGCGCGGAAATGACAGCGTTGCTGAACCTGCTTGATATGAAAGCTTCACAACTGGTGCGGCGCGGCGAGGCGGAGTTTAAAGCGCTGCAACTAAGCGATGAGGCGCCGGAGGGCGACTGGCTGGATGCCTTGCTGAATCATCCTAAACTGATGGAGCGCCCCGTGGTTTCCCACGGTGACAAGGCTGTAGTGGGGCGCCCACCCGAAAACGTGCTGGCGTTGCTTGCCTGATATCGCGTCGCTTGGGGTTAGTTGCAGGATTGGCAACAGATAATTTGCGCCGTTATCGCCGTTTCGGTATGGTCTGCTCCTTGTCTTTTGCCCGCTTGTTCGAACGACTATTGTTTTAAGGCATTGCCTCATTGATCAGAGTTGCCCCCACTTGGCAACGCAGCGGGCCTTGTGGCGATGGTGGCGTGGTTTGCCGCGACTGTAATTGAATGAAAGATGGCGCGCCCGGGTTTTCAGGGCTGGCGCAGGAGGAAGATGAATGAGTAGGCCGGGTGTTTTAAGGCGTTTTTTTGGTGGTTTTTGGGCGGCTTTGACCTGGCTGCGCGAGATGGTATCCAACTTGATTTTTTTGTTGATTCTGGTCGCTGTGGCAATGTTGTTCGCTGGAGCATCGAAACTCGATGTGCCTACCAAGGCGGCGGTACATCCGCCTAAAGCTGCGCTGCTGCTGGAGCCCTGGGGTGATGTGGTAGACCAGAAAACTTATGTGCCGCCTGTGGAGTTGCTGTTCTCAGGTGGTGAGATGCAAATGCGGGAAGTGCTGCTGCGCGATATGATCGAATCTATAGAATTCGCAGCCGTTGACGATAGTATTACCGCGCTGGTGTTTAAGCTCGATAATATGTCCAGCCTTGGGATCAGTAAAACCCAGGAACTACTCGATGCGGTGGAAGTTTTTCGCGCAACGGGTAAACCGATTGTGGCAATGGGTGACTACTACTCACAGGATCAATACCTGTTCGCCAGTCTTGCTGATGATGTGTTTGTGCACCCCGCAGGTGGGGTGATTCTGGAAGGCTACGGCAACTATCGCCAGTATTATCGCGATGCCCTGGAAAAGCTGGCGGTGAATATGCACGTATTTCGTGCGGGCAAGCACAAATCTTATGCCGAGCCTTTTGTTCGCGATGATATGTCAGAAAACGAAAAAATGGTCAGCGGCAAGTGGCTGGAAAGCCTGTGGTCGCAATACACCTATCTGGTGGAGAAAAACCGGGACTTTGAGCGCGGCGCGTTGACCGACTATGTCAATCAGCAGGACGTACTACTCGAAGCCCAGAACGGCAATATGGCAAAAATGGCTCTGGAAGCGGGGCTGGTGGACGAGTTGATGTACCGCAGTGCGTTTAACGCCTACATGATCGACGTGGTGGGCGCTGAAAACGACGATGGCGATTACGAGCGCGTCAATTTTGAGCGCTATGTCAGGCACAAGCGCGCAGAGCGTGAGTCCTGGGTCGAAGACAGGGTTGTGGTGGTGACCGCCGTGGGTGAAATTGTCCCCGGTGAACAGCCTCCAGGTGTGATCGGCGGTGATTCGCTGGCAGCAGAAATTCGCGGGGCAATTCAAGACGACCAGGTTAAAGCGCTGGTGTTGCGCGTCGATAGTGGCGGCGGCAGTGTGTTTGCCTCGGAGGTGATTCGCCAGGCGATGCTGGATGTAAAAGCCAGGGGGTTGCCTTTAGTGGTGTCCATGGGGCGGGTGGCGGCATCGGGCGGCTACTATATTTCTACCGATGCCGATGAGGTCTGGGCAACACCCAGCACCTTGACCGGCAGCATCGGTGTGTTTGCGGCCTTTCCCACGGTAGAGGATTTACTTGCCAAACTCGGCGTGAGTACGGACGGTGTGGGCACCACCGAGCTGGCTGGTACCTTGCGCGTCGACAGGCCCCTAAGTGCCAAAGTGGCGAAAATGGCGCAAAGCTCGGTGGATTATATTTACCGTGACTTTGTCAGCATTGTGGCAGAGGGTCAGGGCATGAGCTATGAGGCTGTGGACGCAGTGGCACAGGGGCGTGTGTGGAGTGGTTTCGATGCACATGAAGTCGGCCTGGTCGATAAGCTCGGTACCTTAAGTGATGCGATAGCATCCGCTGCGGCGTTGGCGGAGCTTGATGACTACGAAGTGTATTATCAGCAGCCGGATTTATCGCCCGCTGACAGGTTTATGCAGGAAATTGTCGACGAGTTTGGCGCAGTGGCGTTGCTGGGCGATTGGTTGCCGGCGCTGGCAGCGCCGGTCAGAGCGGCGGTCAAGCAGTTCCAGGTGCTCAACAAGGACCCCGGTCATATGTACATGCGCTGCGAGGATTGCCAGGCTTTGTAGCTAATCCGAAATTCCATTTGCTGATGAAATATCAGGGCTGATTCGACAGCGCGTTTTTTTAGGGCGGAGCGATACAGATGAACAAAACAATCACAAGAACAGCGGGCGGCGTGATTGTCGCTACCATGATCATGGCGAGTATCGCGGGGTGTGGCGATGCCAATGAGCGCCGCCTCCTGAAGCAACTACCTGAGGATAGTCAGTGGTGGAAGGATGCCAGCGAGGCTGTCAAACAACGCGGTGAATTGCCAATCAACAACGGCCGTGCCAAAAATGTGATTTTGTTTATCGGTGACGGCATGAGCATTCCCACGATCACCGCTGCGCGTATTTTTGATGGCCAAAGCCGCGGTGAGGACGGCGAGTCCAACAGTTTGTCCTTTGGTCGCATGCCCTACTCAGCCTTGGTAAAAACCTATACCACGGATTATCAGGTGCCCGATTCAGCGGGCACGGCATCGGCGATGAACACTGGTGTAAAAACCCGTTCAGGTGTCATTAACGTCAATGAAACCGTCGCCTATGGTGATTGCGAGAAGAGCCTGGATAACACCCTGCCGACACTGGCGGAGTTTGCCAAGCTTCGCGGTAAGGCGGTGGGGGTGGTGACCACGGCACGGGTGACTCACGCAACACCCGCAGCGGTTTATGCGCACAGTCCTGATCGCAATTGGGAGTCTGACGGCCTTATGTCGGCGCAGGCAATACGCCAGGGTTGTGTGGATATCGCCGCGCAGTTGGTCGGTTTTTCTTACGGTGGCGGCATCGACGTGGTGCTGGGGGGTGGCTCCCGGGAGTTTTTACCGGCCAATGCGGGTGGGAACCGCAAAGAGGATAATCTGGTGTTGAACTGGCAGCAGCGTGGCGGTCATTTTGTGGCGTCTGCCAAGGATATGCACAAGCTCGACCCCAGTGACAAGCATCCGATACTGGGGTTGTTTTCCCATTCCCATATGACCTACATGGCCGATCGCAGTGACGACAGCATTGAGCCCACTCTTTCTGAGATGACGGCTAAGGCCATCGACTTATTGCAGCGTCGTTCCCGTGATGGTTACTACCTCATGGTTGAGGGTGCCCGCATCGATCATGCTCACCACGCGGGCTGGGCGGGGCGCTCCTTATTGGAGACCCAGGAATTTGCCAGGGCAGTGCAGGTAGCACTCGACAAGGTTGATCTGCGCGACACCTTGGTTTTAGTTACCGCCGATCATGCCCACACCCTGACCATGGCGGGCTATCCCGCTCGCGGTAACGATATACTGGATTGGGTACACAAAGCCGATGCCGAGGGCAAACCGCAGCAGGCACCGGCGCTGGCCAATGATGGTAAGCCCTATACCACGCTGGCTTATGCCAATGGCAAGGGCGCGGTCAAGGGCGAGCGTGCCGTGCCCGAGACCGGGCTGTTTGCGCGTCAGCAGGCGCTGATTCCCACCTACTCAAAAACATCGGAGGGTGAGGTTCGTCTCTCGGAAACCCACGGCGGTGATGACGTGGCACTGTTCGCGGTGGGGCCTAAGGCGCACTGGGTTGGCGGTGTGATGGAGCAAAACGAAATCTTTCACATCATGGCCGCGGCGTTTGGTTGGCAGTTTTAAGGGCAGCGTTCACACTCCTCTGTCAGCCATTTGTGCAAGTGTCGGCGCAACAATTCCGCGGCGTTTTCAGCCTGGCGAAATACGGTGTCGGCTTTGTAAAACTCCAGCATTTGAATATCTACGATGTCCGGGGTGAGCAATAGGTCTGGCGGCGAATGCTGAATCTTGTGGCGTAAAATAGATGCCTGCATGATTTGGAAGGTATTGAACACCGCCTCAGCCATGGACGGTATCATTTCTGCGCTTTCCGTGCGTGTACCCATAACATTGATGGCGATGATGTGGTCGCAGTCATCGAGCAAGTCAAAGGGTACGGGATTGACCGCGCCGCCATCGATCAGCACTTGCTCGTTAATCATCGCCGGGCGAAACAAACCCGGCAGCGCCATGCTGGCGTGGACGGCATCGATCAATTTACCGGTTTTTAACACCACCTGCTCACGTGCCCAGAAATCGGCGGCGACGACACTCAAGGGGGTTATCAGCTGCTCGAAGTCGTTGTGGGTCAGCACCTCGGCGAGGTCGGCGAGAAAAGCATCGGCTTTGAGCAGTGTTCTTCCGCCCCAGTTGATATCGATGTAGCTGAACCATTTCAGCAGGTCGCGGCGCTTGAATATTTGCGCCAGGCCCTGTCCTTCGCGCAGAGAGTAGGCGGTGATGGTTTCGCGCATGGTATTGGGGCTGACGCCTGCGCAGTACAGCGCGCCGATGATGGCGCCGATGCTCGTGCCGGCTACGCGGTGAGGGCGCAGACCGAATTCTTCAAACACTTCCAGCATGGGAATGTGCGCCAGGCCCTTTGCGCCGCCACCTCCCATGGCCAGTCCAATTTTCTGCATAGTGGGTACTCTTGCCGTAGTTGTTTGTGCCGGTTCAGAAAAAACCTAGCCCGAAAATTCCATTTACTGGTGAAATTTCCGGGCTGGGTTTTTCACTATTTGCATCGCGTGTCTTGCACCAAACTATGGGTAAGGTACACTCAAAGCTGCCACAGTAAAAGCGTTCACAGATGCGATAATCATAAGGGAGCAGACATGGGGCTAGAAATCGACCACGGTAATTTTTTCTCTTTGCGGGATTACCAGTTGTTTATTCAGCGTCTCGACGCTTCTTTGGAAGTGTTGGAGGAGTTGTTCAGTCGCCCGGGTTTTGGTGAAGGGCCTTTATCCTATGGTGCCGAGCTGGAGCTTTATCTGGTTGATGATGAGGGTTGTGTTGCGCCGGTTAACGAAGAGGTGCTTGAGGCTGCAGATGACCCGCTGCTGACACTGGAGCTTAACCGCTACAACCTGGAATACAACCTCAAGCCCTACCAGATGGCAGAGCGCGCTTTCTATCGATCACAGTGCGATATCGAACAGGCGCTGCAACGCCTGGATGAGGTCGCCCATAATTTTGGCGCGAGTGTCGTGCCCATAGGTATTTTACCGACTCTGCGCGCCTGCGATTTCGCCAATGATTGCATCACGGACAAGCGTCGTTATCACGCCCTGGTGGCTCAGTTGTGCAAGCGCCGGGGAGAGCAATTTCAGATCGATATTGACGGTGAAGAACCGCTCAGTTTTTGTATGGATAGCATACTCCTGGAGGGCGCCAGTACGTCGTTTCAGGCGCACTACCGCGTGCCGCCTTCCCAGTTTGTCGATACCTACAATGCGATCCAGTTGGCCACGCCATTGGCGCTGGCGCTGGGTGCAAACAGCCCTTGTTTGCTGGGGCATAGTTTGTGGGCGGAGACGCGCATCCCGCTATTCAAGCAGTCCATCGATATGCGTGTTACCGACCGCTATCAATGGTCCGAGCCCGCGCGCGTGCACTTTGGCAGCGGCTGGATGCGCTCGGCAGTGGATGCTTTTCGCGAGCTGGTACGCCTGTACGAACCAATCTTGCCGGTGTGCAGTAAGCACTGTCCTGCGCAGCAGCTAGCCAATGGCGAAATGCCGGAACTGGATGAGTTTCGCCTGCATCAAAGCACCGTCTGGCTGTGGAATCGTCCTATTTACGACCCCGCCGCCGGTGGTATGTTGCGGATTGAAATGCGAGCCCTGCCTGCGGGGCCAACCGCTGTGGATATGCTCGCCAATAGTGCATTTTTGATTGGCCTGGCCGAAGGATTAAAAGAAAACATCAATGCGCTATTGCCCGCCTTGCCGTTTAGAATGGCTGAGTACAATTTTCATCGCGCCGCCCAGCACGGTTTGAATGCACGCATTGTCTGGCCACAGGCCAGGCAATTGCGCTGTAGAGAGCAGCCGGTGTGTGCCGTGATCGAGCGCGCCCTGCCGTTGGCGGCAGAGGGTCTGGCCGGCATTGGTGTTGGGCGAGAGGACATTGATTTGTATCTGGGCGTTATTGAGAATCGCCTTCGCGCCAAGCAAACCGGCGCAAGTTGGCAGTTGGCGATGTTGCAGAAACTCTATCGCAGCCATAGCCGCGAGGTCGCCCAGAAAAAAATGTTGGAGATTTATATGCAAAACAGCAAGAGTCATCGACCCGTTGCAGAGTGGGCGGTGTGACGCGGATTCATTGGGTCGAAAATCCTCCTGCGGCGTTTTCTGAAGGTCATGCGGAGGCATTTTTAGAGCGCCTCGGGCAGCCTACTGGTATTGTTTTGTCAGGGCGTGACAACAGCCGTTGCCGCGCCTTGGTGACCCTTTCCCACGGCAACGAGCCCAGCGGGTTTTTCGCTGTACAGCACTATTTGCAATCGGGGCAGGTTCCGGCGGTCAAAACGGTAATCGTGTTACCATCGGTGCATGCGGCGCTATTAAAACCGCGTTTTTCCCACCGTATGGCGGATGGCGCAAGAGACCTTAACCGCTGTTTTAAGCCGCCGTTTGCAGGTGAGCAAGGTGCGCTCGCCAAAGCGATTTTAGAAGATTTACAAGCACACAAACCCGAGGCGGTGGTGGATATGCACAACACCTCCGGTTCGGGGCCTGGTTTTGGTGTTGTCACCCACATGGATTGGCGGCACGATGCACTGGTGAGTTTATTTGTGCAGCGCATGATTGTCACCAAACTGACCTTGGGGTCATTGATGGAAGTGAGTGAGACCCTGTTTCCCACGGTGACGATTGAAACCGGCGGCCGCTTGGATGACGATGCTCACGAACTGGCCTACGAAGGTTTGTGTCGTTACTTCAATGATGACGAGGTGTTGATTCCCCATGCAGCCGATTGGGATTTAGACCGCCTGCTCGATCCGGTGCGCCTGGAGTTACGTCCCGACGCGGTCTTGTGTTACGCCGATACGGCGCAGCCCCATGCCCATATCACCTTGCACCCGGAAGTGGAACGCTACAATTTTGGCGCCGTTAAAGCGGGTACCGAACTGGGCTGGGTGACAGCGCCAGTCGCTACCTTGTTTACCGCGCTGGACAAAAACGGTAACTGTGCGCTGGATAAAATTCTCGCTACCAGTGGCAACACCTTAAAGATTGCCAGCGACCTCAGGTTGTTTATGTTTACCAACAACGCGGCGATTGCAAAAAGTGACTGCTTGTTTTACGCGGTGCACGACGATGGCAAAAGCATCAGCGCTTGATGGTATCTACGACATGAGTTGTTGATATTATTCAACAACATAAGAACCATCACCATGCTGATGATATATCCTGGCTAACAGCTCGCCAGCGCTTCCGCAACGCTCAGCAAGGCCCTGTCTTGTTGGCAGTTTTCCAATTTGGATTGATCGTCCACCGCCTGCACCAGGGCGAGTCTGCTGCTGGGTACTGCACCTCGCGCCTGGGATAAATCCCAGCGCAGTTGCGCCAGCAACCAAAACTCAGCGCAGTAGCGCTTTTGCGTCAAGCGCTCAAGCAGTAAAGCCATCTTGGGGGTGATGCCCCGGCGCGCCTTGATGAGTTCGTTGATCGGCTGCGGTTGGTTAAAACCGAGATAACGAGCCAGCGCAGCCTGAGAGAGCCCGGTGGGCTCAACGACCAGGGTGCGCAGCAATTCGCCGGGGTGTTTTACGTTCTCATTCATGATGATGCGGGTTTGTTACCGGTTTCGCTTTGTAATAGGTGTTTGTAGCCACCGATATAGCCGGCAAGGTCAGTGCCAGAGTGGGGCATCCATACCACGTTTTGATTGTTTGTCATGGCGTCCAGGGTTTCCATGTAGCGCATACCAATCAAGTAGTCTGCGGCATTGTCTCCCAGAGCTTCGCGGACTCGTTCCACTTTGGCTTTTTCCGCCGCAGCGAGGCGGATAATCGCCTGTGCCTGGCCGTCGGCTTCCTTGATGGTCGCTTCGCGCTCACCTTCTGCCTGGGCAATACGGGCATCGCGTTCACCTTCGGCGCGCAGAACCTCTGCCTTTTTGAAACCTTCCGCTTCGGTTACGTGGGCGCGGCGTTCGCGCTCTGCTTTCATTTGCTGCTCCATCGCCGCTTGTACATCCTGTGGCGGGGTGATGTCTTGTACCTCGACGCGATTGACCTTGACGCCCCAGGCCTGCGCGGCGTTGTCGATGGTTTCCACCAGGCTGGCGTTAATCGTCTCCCGGGAGGTCAGGGTGTCGTCCAAATCCATTTCGCCAATCACGTTACGCAGGGTCGTCTGGGTCAGTGTTTCCAGCGCGATAGGCAGGTTAGATATTTCATAGACAGCGCTGCGGGGGTTAGTAATTTGAAAGTACACCACTGCATCAACTCGAATGCCCACGTTGTCGCGCGTAATCACAGATTGGCTGGGGAAATCATAGACTTGCTCACGCAAATCGAGATTAGTGATGTTCGATACCTCATAGTATTTATCGCCGTCTTCTTTAACGGTGCTGCGCCAGGGAATGGAGCGGGGCTTGTCGATGACGGGGATAATAATATTAAGTCCGGGGTCGAGCTGGGTACGAAATTTACCCAGACGCTCAATCATCATCGCCGACTGCTCGGGAACGATACGAATACCTTTGACCAGTAAAGACATAACAAAGATGGCAATAAAGGCCGCGACAACTAAAAAGGGAGAAACCATGGTAAAACTCCTGTTGATTGAAATTTAAGTAATACGTTCGACAACTAAGGTGGTGGCGTCCACCGCGATAATGCGTGCCTTGTCGCCTTCAGTCAGGGTGTCATCGGAGCGGACACTCCAGCGGGTGTCGCGAAATACAGCCTGTAAGCCGCCGCCCACATCGGGGCTATCGACCACGGTAACCTCCTGGCCGAGCATGGCTTGTACGCCAAAAGGCGAGGGCTCTGCGTTCATAAAGGTGCGCAAGGCAAGCGGGCGAATGGCAAAGAAAAAAACCAGCGAGGCGGCGCAGAATGCCGCAATGGCCCAGCCTGTATCCGTTGTTATCCACTGTGCGAGCCCCGCGATAACGGCCGCAAAACCAAAGCCCGCCAGCACAAAGCCGGCCACAAAAATCTCCGCTGTCATCAGTAACGCCGCGGCAATCAGCCACCAGTACCAAGGGATTAAAACTACTTCAGTCATTTGTTTTTCCTTGTCGTTTCGATGGTATTCAACACATCGCAAGTCGCCGCTACCCATGCACAAATAAACTATGCGCACATTCTCGGTGCATAAATACCGTGTACATATGATGTATGTTAACTATAGCAGAGAAAAAAGGAGAGGTAAAAGGTGGTTCAGCCGGGATATTTCGTCAACAAACGGTATTTTGTCTGTAAATTATTGATATTATTGAGTAATACAAGGCTGCTGGCTCAGTAAGGTAGTACACTGTTGATATGTTCCTGACCAAAGCCACGGTACTGGAAAAAACGCAGGCGTTTGGCGCGGTCTTTTGGGTCTTTGGGGTAGTCACTGCCAAATTTGCGGGCGTTGAGGGTTTGGATAAGGGCGAACCAGTCGGTATCGGCCTGTTCGAGGCTTCGCTCGATCAGCGCAGGGGACACGCCGCGCTGTCGCATTTCGGCGCGGATACGCACCGGGCCGCGCAATTTGGCCACTTGAGCGCGCACAAAAACCTCGGCGAAACGCGCGTCACTTTGCCAGCCTTCCTCTGCCAGTCGCTGTAGTTGTTGCTCGATCAGATCCGGGGCATCAAACCTTTTCGACAGGCGCCTGTTAAGCTCGAACAGGCTGTAGTCGCGCCGCGCCAGCAAATTGATGGCGGCGGCGCGAATCTCGCTGGCTTGCTCGCACATCAGGCGTTTGGATCACCTTCGCTGCTGTGTTCCGCATCTCCTGCGGGTGCTTCTAGCTCGGGCAGCAGTTGAGCGCGAATAGCCGTTTCCACTTCTGTGGCGATGTCCGGGTTTTCCTCGAGAAACCTGGCGGCATTAGCTTTGCCCTGGCCGATTTTGTCTCCCTGGTAGCTGTACCATGCGCCTGCTTTGTCGATCAGGCCCTGCTTGACCCCCAGCTCAATGACTTCGCCGAGACGATCTATGCCTTTGCCGTAGCGAATGACGAATTCGGCCTGTTTGAATGGCGGGGCGACCTTGTTTTTCACCACCTTGACGCGCGTCTCGTTGCCGACGACTTCATCCCCTTCCTTCACCGCGCCGATGCGGCGGATATCAAGGCGCACGCTGGAGTAAAATTTCAAGGCATTGCCACCGGTGGTGGTTTCCGGGTTGCCAAACATGACGCCAATTTTCATGCGAATCTGGTTGATAAACACCACCAGGCAGTTGGCGTTTTTGATGTTGCCGGTGAGTTTGCGCATGCTTTGGCTCAGCAAACGCGCCTGCAGACCGACGTGGGAGTCGCCCATGTCGCCCTCGATTTCCGCTTTGGGCACCAGTGCGGCAACGGAGTCAACCACGACTACATCCACGGCTCCTGAGCGCACCAGCATGTCGACGATTTCCAGTGCCTGCTCGCCGGTGTCGGGCTGGGAGACAATCAGTTCGTCAATGTTGACGCCCAGTTTTTCCGCATAGATGGGATCAAGCGCGTGTTCGGCATCGACAAAAGCGCAGGTTTTACCTTGTTTTTGCGCCTCGGCAATCACCGTGAGGGTCAGCGTGGTTTTGCCGGATGCCTCGGGGCCGTAGATTTCGCAGATGCGTCCGTAGGGCAAGCCGCCCACGCCCAGGGCGATGTCCAGCGCGAGGCTGCCCGTGCTCACGGTGTCGACGCGCATCTGGGTGCCTTCACCCAGGCGCATAACGGCGCCTTTACCGAATTGGCGCTCAATCTGAGCCATGGCCGCTGCCAGTGCTTTCTCTTTGTTGCCGCTCATAGTACGTTCCTCGTGGTCAATCGATTTGGGCTGTTGGTTTGGATTATGGCGTGTGTTTTACCGCGGATAATGACGCCAACATGCCCTTGCTTACAGATACTGTATATATGATCAGTATATCGACTGCAAAATGCAAGCTTTTCGTTCCATTATTTTTGTCCAGAGACGAAATCTTTTCAAAACGCCGCGCCACAGGGCATCGCGATTTGCTATGATTGCCAGGCCTAAAATGAAGTTGAGTCTCATGTTGTTAATAATGATAGATATCTTGGTGGCGTTGCCGCGGCCTGCGCGCAACACAGGCAGAGGGTGCCAATGAGTACGACTGAGCCCGCCATTTTCTACGTCAACTGTGAGCGCATGCGCATTACGCTTGGGAACAGCACTGCGCAGCGTATGTTTGCCACGCCCGAACAACCCCTGGCGGATCGTCCCGTAGAGCAGGCTCTGCCGCTTGATAAGGCTACCGCGGACACCTTGCGTCAGGCGATTCGCCACCACCGCTTATGCACCTTGCCGCCCGCGCTGCTGGAACTGCCAGATACCGAGCCTCTGGTGGTGCAAATCCATGTCAGCCCCTGGTCAGATGGGTTGGTAGCGTTGCAGATCTACGCCGCGAGTGCCAGTGCGCTGGACGTGATTCCCGACGATATTCCCGGCAAAGATACCCTGGCCGTGCTCGGGTTGGATCAGTTTACCCCGGAACAGGGCGCAACGCCCGATCAGCAGTTGATCAGCACCTATCGCACCCTGCGCGAGCTGGTGCGCCCAAAAGACGTGCTCAGTCTGCCATTGGGTCAGGCCTTGATTATTCGCCTGCGCGAAACCAATCACAACGAGGCGCAAAAAATCTGTGAGTCGATGCTGTCGCATTTGAATGCCTTGCAATCGGAGGATACGCTGCCGCGCTACTGCATGGGGATTGCGAAAAATGCCCCGCTTAACGCGCCGTTGCAATCGGTGGTGGAAGCCTATCACGCGCTGTGGCAGGCGCGTTTAAGTGGCGTTGCGATCACCACCTATAACCAGCAGCACAAGCAAAAAAACCTCTATAACTGCCTGCATCAGAACAGTTTATACAACAGCCGTACGCGCACCGCCGCGCAGCAGCAGTTTCTGCGCTCCCTAAGTCAGCTCGATTTTCACAATGAGGATGAGTACGCGGTATACCGCGCCATCGCCTCCCTGTGTTGCGAGCATTCTAGCGTCAACGCCGCAGCGCTGTATCGGGGTAAGCGCAACCCTACTCAGGAGCTGGCCACGGTGGCGTACAGAGGTGAAGCCAGCGCATTGAATCTGGCCGAGCAGGTGCGCTTGGCAGGTGGCGAGCTGCAAACTCAGAGTGGGTACAACAGTTGCTACGCCTGTCGGATTCCTGTCACCCATGACCACAGCGCGTTTCTGTTAATTAAGACGGGGGCCAGGCCCAAGCGCGGCGGTGAGGCCTTTGAGCCCGGCAGCCACGCGGCGCAGTTTTTATCCGCCAGCCTCGCCGAATTGCCGGTGTGGCAAAAAGCCAGGGCGAAGGCCGACAGATCCGCCAGGCTCGGTAAGCCCTTGGATACGGGGATTGTGGGCTATATTAACGATGCGATGGAAGGCGCGGTTGATCAGGCTATCTTTTTGGCCACCCTGGATATTCCCATCGCCATTGTTGGCCCCCGCGGTACGGGCAAAATGTTTATTGCGCGCACCATTGGGCAGACCTGGGGCGGTGAGAATACCAAGCTACTTACTTTGGATTGTCGCGAATTGCGCAATCGTCGCGAAGCCGATGTCGCTATTCAAAAGGCATTGCGCAAAGCCGAAGGCAAAACCCTGGTGTTCAAGTCGCCGCACCTGATGAACGCCGATTCTCAGCGTCGCCTCGCCAAGCAGCTGAGCTCGCGAGTACTGCACAACAGTCAGCCGCCGCAGTATCTGCCCAGAGCCAAATATATCGCCTTATTTCCCGATGAATTGCACCACCTGACTCGCAACGGCACCCTGACAGAGCCTCTCGCCAGTGTTTTTGCGGGTTACCCGATTCATGTGCCACCCATAAAAGATCGCAAGCAAGCGGTACTGCGTTGGGGGCATAAAATTCTGGCACAGGAGTGCGCTGAGCGAGGGCGAGAGGTCAAGGGCTTTACCGTCGATGCGGAGACTGCGATGTTGCAGCACGACTGGCCGGGCAATATCAGTGAGATGCGCCAGCGCATCAGCGCCGCCTTGGACAATGCCGAGAAATCATGGGTGACACCTGTTGATCTGGGTATTTACAAACGTGTAGAAGACAGCAAGCCGTCTTCTGCACCAACGGCGCAGAGCTTTTTGGAGGGGAGTCGAGCCGACTCCGGGGGCGAAAGCTATCAGCCCAGTGCCCTTGAGCAATTAGACACCGTGCTGGGTGAGGCCATAAATCACGTGGTCTCGTTGGATTTGTCTCTTCCGCTGGGGACCTGGCTGGAAGATGAAATCATCGTTGCCGCCTGCGATCGCTACCGCGGTGAAAACAGTCGCGCCGCGCGGTTTTTGAAAACCCGGTCACGCAATATTGGTCGCTGGATGGATGGCATCGCCGAGCGCGAAAGTGAGCGCCTTGCCAGTACCGTATGGCAAGAGCCCAGGCGCAAGGTCCAGGAGTGGATTCGCGAGACAGGGCAGCCGGAGAAACCGCCGCTGGAGATCGCCAGAGCTGTGTTGCTCAAGCATTTGGAAACCCAGGGCGGGCACTTAAAAACGCCGGTAAAAGCCATGATTATGGGGGTGTCTGCCCCGACCTATTTAAAACGCCTGAGTCTAAGTCAGCATGAGATGAGTTAACTATGAGCAGCATGGATGAGCAGTCGCAGCACAGTGCGAAAACCCTCGTTGATTACACCGATGAATTTCTGCGTCTGGCCGTGGATGAGCTGCCCCGCGCCAGCGGGTTTTCCGCGCGTTTAAACATGTTATGGGATCTGGCGGGTGCAGCGCCCCCGCAAACTGAGGGGCGGGTGCTCAGTGTGCTTGCTATCAACAACAATTGGCGTGAGTCTGAAGTGCGCAATTGGCTGCAAAAAGACGTGTTGCCGCCACGGCTTGATCTTTATAACATGGTGCGCTTTTTAGTTGCACAACTTGATGAGCATCAGGATGTCCAGCGTTGGGAGGCGTTTTTAATTTATGGCTCTCCCATAGTGCCATCGCCGATTACGCACGGCTTGTATCGAGAAGATGCAGCCCGGCGCAAAATAGCGTCGATGATTTTTGCGCGTATCACCGCGGAATACGGTATCCCGCCCTCCGCTTATGAGGCCGATCAGGTATTCCAGCGCTGTCTTACTTTGATGCACAAGTTTAATATTTACGAAACTCAGGATTTTCAACCTGGCCACTTGGAGCCATTTAAGAATGTTATGTTTCCCGAGCACTGAGTAAAGCTTATATTCCTTTTTGTTGAAAGCTGGAAACGCTCCGCAATTCAATTGCTTATGCCAGTTTTAGGCAGAAAAAAAGCGCGATAAATACAATAAACACTTGCTTGTTTTTATGTTTTGCAGTTCGCTTGGTGCAAGAATGTGTACCGACACTGCCAATCTGGTGAAAAGTTAAGGTTTTTCTTGCCGCTTTCCGTCTTCCTCTCAATACTGTTACTTCGTATTATGCGATGTCAATCATTAACGACGTCGCAACAGGATGGGGGATACCATGACTGACAAACACCAGGAACCAGACATCACAGGTTTGAAAATCGCCGTAATCGACGATGCGAAGACCATTCGTATGATGATGTCTCATACACTCAAGGGTATGGGCTGTGAGGTGGAGTGTGCAGAAGATGGCTACAAGGCGCTGGGAATGCTGCGCCGGTTTAAGCCGGATCTGATATTTCTTGACATTACCATGCCTGAACTCGACGGCTATCAAACCTGCACTTTGATACGCAATGCCGAGGACATGCGCCACATTCCCGTCGTTATGCTGTCGTCTTCGGACGGTATTTTCGACATTGCCAAGGGACAGGCTCGCGGCGCGACCGCACACGTGACCAAAATTCCGCCCGACAATATGCTCAAACAAATTGTTTATACCTACACGCGCGGCAAACAACGAGCGGCGTAACCATGGCTTTAACGGCACTGCAATCGCTGGATATGCTGGAGCGCCTGTATGCTTTTGATGCCAATGAGGCTCCGGTTATCGCTAACGACGAGATGCGCTGGGTGGGAACCGCAGTTGCCATCGCGGGGGTGCCCCTGCTTCTCGGGGAAGGCCAGATTAAAGAGATTATCGAGACGCCCGCCTACACGCGGATTCCCGGTGCTGGGCCGTGGGTGCTGGGTATTGCCGCACACAAAGGCGGTTTGCTGCCGGTTTTTGACGGCGACCGCCTGTTTCGGAAACGGGGTTTTACCGGCGCTGTACGGAATTATTGTATTGTCATCGACAAACCCGGCGCATTTTTTGCGATAACCCTGAGTGAGGTGATTGGAAACCGCAAATTTCCACTGCAGACCCTTGAGCAGCATCACCCGCTGGATCCCGCTTTTGCCGACTACTGTCTTGGCGGTTTTAAGCGCCACGGCACTTTTTACGCCATTTTGGACGTAGATCAATTAGTAAAACACCACCCCTTGTTAAATACCGCCGCCAGCGAATCAGGGGATAGCGAGGAAACTCAACATGACTGACAGTAAACACAAGCTCATTACACGCCTGCGCAAGGCCGCTTTGGGTTTTTCGCAGAGCTTTTCACAGATTAAACACGCCCTTCTCTGTGTGGTGATGATTGCCTCGGCCAGTATTGCCCTTGCAGAGGAGGTCGACAATCCGCTCGCCGAGTTCGCTGCGCAGATGCAAAGCGCAGCAGCGCGTATCACCGCTGCCGCGCTGGCGACCAGTTCTGGTGAAGAATCGGCTTATAACGATCTGTCTAATGCCACCGAGCAGTTTGCTAACCAGCTGCGCCAACTCGATCCCGAGCTGCCGCAATCGATGAAGAATGAGTTGAATTTGCGTTGGCGTGCGATCAGCAATGCTGCCAAGACCATTGAAGAGAACGGGCCGCAGGCGCGCTATCTGACCACTATCGCGCTGGAGCTTGCCAGCAGTCTGCCAGGTGTTCAGCAGCAACTGAAAAGTGCTGTTTCGATGATGCAGGCGCAAAAAGCACCGCTTTCGGCCATCGGTGCTGCGCAGGAGGCACTGTGGCTGAGTGAGAAGATCGCTCGTCATATCAACAGCCTGCGTAATGCAACCAGCGGTTCGAATGCGCTGGGGAGCGCGCTGATTACCGACAGCAGCTCCTTTGTTCGTTCTTTGGAAGCGCTGCTCACCGGTGATTCCGCCATGGGCGTAGATAAACTGGATCCCGGGCAAGTCCGCGAGACCATTCGTTCTGCAGCCAGCCAGTTTTCGCCGATTACCCGCGCAGCCAGCCGCATCACCGAAGCCGTACCCGGTGTGGTGAAAGCCAATAAAGCGCGCGAGTACCTGTTGGTTGCTTCCGCGCCACTTGCCAGCGCCATTACCAAGGTGTCAGCGGTGTCTGAGAGCTACGGCAAAGAAGTGGGCATGCCCTTGACCAATGCGCTGGGTATCGCCGGGGGACTTGCACTGTTGATTTCTCTTCCGGCTTTAGCGGGCTATTTTAGCAAGCGCCGCCAACTGGCGACGAATATCCGCGGTATCAAAGATATGCAGTATTCGCTGGCGCGTCTGGCCGAGGGTGATCTCACGGTTCGTGTGCCCGAAGATAACCGTGCAACCCGCGATGTGGCCCGTGAAATTAACAATGTCACTGATCGTCAGCGCGATTTGGTACGCAATATTCAAGCGCCGTTTGGAAACTCGGTACAAGAGGTGAACAAAATCAGCGCCTCGATCAAGAGCCAGGCCGACAAAGGTAAAATCTGGTCGGGCACAATGCTCAAGTCCACCACGGCGGCCAACGATATGCTGGCGCTCAGTGAAGAAATCAAAAACGCAACGGCTGATGCGGCGAAGTCCCTGGAGCACAGCCGCCAGCGCGTGGAGCGCGGCTATGAGTTGACCAAAAACATGTCGCGCGCCTCTGCCGATGTGCGCCAATCATTGCAAGATACATCCAAAAGCGCCAAGCGTCAGGGTGAGCTGATTCAGTCGGTGACATCTGCGGTTGAGTACATCCAGGCGCTTAACACCAAGATTTCGGTTGTCGCCATTAACACCCGTATCGAGGCGGAAAAAGCCGGTGAGCATGGTCGTCCATTCCTGGGAATTGCCGAGGCCATTGCCGATTTGCTGCGCGAAGCCGAAGAGGAGGGTCGTCGCATTATTTCCGAAGTACGCATGCTGCAAAACATGTCTGCGGACAATCTGTCCAGCATGGAAAACACCGTGGGTACGGTCGTGACCATTCTCGAATATGTCGACAAGCTCGATACATCGTTGGAGGAAATTAACGCCGACTCCACTGCGATTTCCAGCACCATGAGTGCCGCAAAGGACAGTGCGATCCGCTCGGCGGACAAAGCGCAAAATCTCAACAACTCTATCACGCGTATCAGTGATCGCAGTGCTGAGGTTACGGAAATGAGCGAACGTGCACACGCGAGTATTTCAAGTTTGCAAAGTGCCATGCTCGAGGTGTCTGAGAAGCTGCGTCAGGTAAAACTGGAACGCAGTTTTGAACGCTCTCCAGCCACTGCGGCGTCGAGAGCAGGCGATATTAGTGAAGCAAAAGCCAATACTGAAGCCAGCGACGTGAAACAGAAAGCTGCCAGCGCCTAAACGCATTGATTTTATAAACGGGAGAAGACCGTGATTAACGATACCGACATTGTATCTTTAAAATGGGTAACCGATCTGCTCAATGAGCAGGTCGAGAAAGCCGAGCAAGCGCTGGTAGATTACAGCAACGATCCCGGTGAGAAACGTCACTTGCTGCTGTGTATGTGGTCTGCCCATCAGATCACCTCTACCTTGCGCATTCTGGGCATGAGAAAAGGACAGATGCTGACCCTGGAGATGGAGCGCTGCCTGAATTATCTTTACCGCGACAAGGTGCAGGGAGAGTATCGCAAGTTGGCCATGGGTGCGTTGATGCAGGCGTTGAAAGTTTTCCCCGCCTATCTGGCACACGCGCAAACCGCGCGCATGGACAGCGGTCAGGGTTTGGAAACGCATGTCAACGACCTGCGTCGCTGGCTGAGTATGCCGCCGCGCCCCCAGGCGTTTTTCTTCCACTTTGATGTTCCCGAAAATGCGGGCATTACCCTTGGTGCATCGCCGGAGTCCGACAGTGAGATCAGGCGCCGTGCCAACGTTATGTTGGCAACGTATTTGAATCGAGCCAAGCCCGGTCTGCGCCGCCGCAATACCCGTGAGAACATGAAGGATGTTGCGCGCATCGCGCGTAAAATGCAGACCCTGTTTGTCGGCACCGAGCCAGAGCGTTTCTGGATGACCTTGATCGGCCTGTGTGAGGGCATTGCGGGTGGTTTGATAATACCCGATGAGTGTATAGCGCAAATTTTCAAAACGGGTGCGTTTTTAATCAAATTTGCCGGTGAGCACGGTGCGAAGATTGATGAAAGTGTCGATTACGACAACTACTTACAGCAGATGCTGTATTACATCGCGGCTTGTAAGTCGCGCCCGCTGCATATCACCGCAATTCGCAATACATTTGGTATTGACAGCAGTACCATCGACAATGCAAATCAAAGCCTGATCCACACGGACGCGTTGATTACCGCCCTGACGGGTGCACTCACTCAGCTGAACAAAGCTGAAGAGTTTATCGCCAAAAACGGTGTGCTCACCGATGACGGCGATACCAGCCAAACCCAGTCTTTTATCGAAGCGGCGCAGTATCGCCTCGATGCGGCCGGTCAATTGGATCATGCGGACAGTCTGGCCAGGATTTATGATCAGCTTGGAGAAATTGGCAAGGGTAAATACAATGGCAACCGCTCCGGGCTGAGTGCGGCCAGCGACGCTATTGTGAAAGCCATTGTCGATGTCAAGCTCGATGTGGAACACAAAATCAACCACGGTTTGGACAATACCTTAAGCGCGCGCGAGTTCGAGTTGCGTGAGGGTGTGATCAACGCCACATTTGCGCAAATGGGCATGATGGAAGATCATCTGCAAACCATGTTGCGTCGCCATGGTCTCGCCAACGCGCTTAAAGCCAGGCCGGAAACCGAGCAGCAGCGTTTTGATCTGGTGATGGCGCTGAATCGCTACCTGAATAAAAGCGATCAAGGGCATCAGGCACTGCGCGAGGCGGTGCGTGAGGCTGGGGAGCGCGATAACAGCGCTGAGCTGTATGAGTTGGCGCAGCAGTTCTATGATGAACAAAACGAGATATCTGATGCCGATGCCATTGAGAAGTCCGCCAAGCTGATGCTGGAAATCAGCGGTGCGCTGCACTTCTCTGGCATGACCCAGGAAGCGGCGGTGGTGGATTACTGCCACGATTGGTTGATTCAGACAAGCGTGTCTGGTGGTATGGTTGACGAGGAGCAGTTCAGTGCTTGTGCGCAGGCTTTCGCGCATCTTGAAATGCACCTGCAGCGCTCATTGATCGACCCGCTGGGCGATACCGGTTCGATTCTAATGGCGGCTAAGCGCTGCGCCGACAAGTTGAATGTGTCCGATAGGCCTTCGCCGCTGTCGGTTGCCGCCACCAATCCGGAGATTGCGCCAGAGTCGAAAAGCAGTGATGTGCTCGCACCAATTGATTACGTACCCTCGCTTGCGCAGGAGCACGAGGAAGAGGTGTCAGTTGAAGCGGCGCCGGATGCGATTGACGAAGTGTTCTATGAGCCCGAAGTGGAAGATGCGGATGCCAGTGCCGATTTTCGCGAAGCGTTCGTAGAAGAGGCGACGGAGCTTTCCGAAGAGATCAATGCGCTGTTACCGCAGTGGTTTGACCGCCCTGACGACAAAGAGATTTGTGTCACCCTGCGTCGTCAGTTCCACACCTTGAAAGGCAGTGGTCGCGCAGTGGGCGCTAATATTCTAAGTGAGCTGGGTTGCGCGGTTCAGGACATTTACGATGCAATTTTGGAGCGCCAAACCAGTGCCAAACAAGAGGAGTTGCAGAAGTTGATTCAGGATGTCGCCGACAGTCTGCCGGAACTGATTGCCGGGTATGAGCATGAGGATGCGAAGTACAAAGACAAAACCCGCGATCTGACCCGTCGCAGCCGCGCTCAACTGCGTGAGTTTACCACGTCCGGGTTTATGCCAGGTGACGACAATGGGGATCAGTTCACTCCGGTGCAACACTGAGTCTGAGCGTTATTGACGGAGAAATTTCGTGCACAGAGACGACAAACAGCATATACAGACACCCACCGCTAGCGAACTCGAGGAAATGGAGGGTTGGCTGCTGTCGTTGGATCTTTTGGAACCGGAAGAGCGTTTGTTTAAGCTGCTGCCGACACGTTCAGGCAGCGCGCAACTCTCCGAGGCCGAGATGGTCATGGCAGGACGACCCCTTACCCGAGACAATAAGGGTAAAGATGATTTCTTGAACTATATTGGTGAGGAAATTGTCCTGTCTGGCGATGGCGGTGAAACCCGTGTCACTGAAAAAAGTAGTGCGCCAGATTCCTTCGCCGCAGCGATGGCCGTCGACAACTGGCATCAGCAGGATGGTGGCGACACCATGCCCGAGGTGGACATTCCCGACGGTACAGACCTGTTTGAGTTGGACAAGTGCGATGATATCAGCAACTATCGTTTTATTCGCCGCATTGTGGGCAGGGCAGGAGCGGCTGGTTTCGATGAGGTTATTCACGAGCCCATTTTCAGTTCCCTGCCCGATGACGGCCTGACCGCACGCGGTCATGGTTTTGAAACGGAGTACATGTTTGCAGACCTTGATAGCCCCACATTGCCGCCAGTTGCACCCGAGCAGGAGTCTGATCTCGACCTGTCGCTGGAGCCGCCGGAAATGGTGGAGGA
>PDSN01000001.1 GCA_002748505.1 Gammaproteobacteria bacterium
GAAAACTACTCCTGCGGCGGAATCGCGTAGGTACCGGTAACATGCGCCACCAGCTTGCTGTCGTGATCAGAATGAATCGCCACATCGATGACCGCCAGGGTTTTGCCGAGCTTTAACAAACGCCCTTCCGCGATCAAGTCACAGTCCCGGGGCTTGTTAAGAAAATTGATATTGAGGTTGGTGGTCACTGTCAGCGGCTCTAAACCAATAGCACTCATCACCACGGCATACATGCAGGCATCCGCCAGCGCCATCATGGTGGGACCGGAAATCGAGCCGCCAGGGCGCAAGGTAGAAGAGTGGTAGGGCAGACGCAAAACCGCTTCGCCATAATCCATCCGATCGACCATCATCGGTACTGGCGCTTTGTCGGGCGTATTGCTCTTAAGCAGTTGCTCAAAATCTGCGGCGGACATTTTTGATTCAGTGCTCATAATCGCTCCTGCGGTTTGACTTATTGTGGTATACGCCCAATGTTATCACCGATAACACAATTTTCCTAAGCCCAAAAAACAACCAAAAAAAAGCCCCGACAGCATTAGTCGGGGCTCTCTCAAAGCGTGAAGAATAAGGTCGAAAGCTTAGCTGCGACGCTTGCGCCATCCCAGCGCCAGCATGGTGTGCACACCCGCGCTCAAACCCAATGCGGAAATCTCCATATTAGTGGTAAAGCCATCGTATTCTATGTCGTGAACCCCTCCGGTATTATCGACAAACAGTTCAGAGTTCAAGGTGCTGTTAACTGTGTCAATGGAGATAGCTGAACCGTCAGGCAAGAGTGCGATATTCACGCCATCGAGGTATAACGCAAATACGTCATTGACACCCTCATTCACGAACTCCAGGTACTCTTCCGAGGCAAAAATAAAGTCAAAGAACAGGTCACCACCTGTACCGCCGTCAAACTCAAAATCAAAAGACAGTACTACCGCATCATAGGTGTCATATCCCGCCAAACCGGTCAGGGGGGCGTAACCATCTGCGCCATTGTCGGTACCGGCACCAGTGTCGTCATTGCTACCAGCCGCATTGCTCACCTGCCCAGTGGTGAGCATAATGCCCGACTCCAGCTCCAGACCTGAAGCAACACCATTGGAAAAACTGCCCGATGCGCCGTTTGCGCCAGTGTAGCTCACATTGCTAATCGTAATACCGGAACCCACTATCGCAGATGCCAAAACGTTACCATCATTCACATCGCCTACAACCAAACCAGCCTGGGCACTTGCCGCTGCAAAGGCAGCACAGGAAATAAAAACACCACTAAGTTTCTTTAATTGCTTACTCATTTTGTTGCCTCTTAACTTACCAAACGGGAATTTATCGAGCTGTTCTACCTGCTTTCAGCGGTACGAACAAAGCAACGCCCATGCCAAAATGTCACATACCGTTACATTTCAACAAGTTAAGATGCGTAGCCGCAAACGACAAGGAACCCAGTGTAAAAAATGCTGACAACTTAGCCGACATTGTTCACAATTCTGGTGGCTTACCCAATCTTCACGGCACTTTTTTACATCGCCATCTGTATAATCCCGAGCCCCAAAAAGTACCCAAAAAAAAGCCCCGACAGCATTAGTCGGGGCTCTCTCAAAGCCAGGCAAACCAGCAAACGAGTCCAAACCGATAAAGATCGCAGAATCAAAAAGATGATCGCCCGAATCAGCTATCGCGACCGTCATGGTATGCACGCCAGCGCTCAAACCCGATGCGGACAGCTCGACATTGGTGGTGAAACCATCGTATTCAATATCATAAGCCCCTGAGGTGTTATCGACAAACATTGAACTGTTTGTCTCATTATTGACCGTATCGATAGAAATAGGCGAACCATCGGGCAACAAGGCAATATCCTCGCCATCGAGGAAAAACGCAAAAACATCGTTGAAGCCAGTACCCACGAATTCCAGGTACTCTTCCGAGGCAAAAATAACGTCAAAGAACAGGTCACCGCCAGCGCCGCCTTCAAATTCAAAATCAAAGGACAGCACTACCGCATCGTAGGTCTGGTGCCCTGCCAATTCAGACAAGGGCATATAACCCATGGTGCCGTTGTCGGTGCTAACACCGTCTTCATCATTCCCACCCACCGCACTGCTCACCTGCCCAGTGGAGAGTATAATGCCGGATTCCAACTCCAAACCCGAAGCAACCCCATTTGAAAAACCGCCCGCCGCGCCTTCCGCGCCAAGATAGCTCACATTACTCACGGTAATGCCAGAACCCGCTATAGCAGAAGCCAAAACGCCGCCATCATTCACATCATTGACGACTAAACCTGCTTGAGCACCCGTCGCTGCAAAAACGACACAAGAAATCAAAACACCGCTAAGCTTTTTCAATTGCGTATCCACTGTGTTGCCCCTCAATTTACTGTGATGCCCACGCCAATACACCAATATTACTACATTTCAGCCAGTTAGAATTAGCCCTCGCAAACGACAACGGGCGCAGTGTAAAAAACTGACAATTTAGCCAGGACTGGTCATCTTCCCGGTGGTTTACCTATTGCTCCCTGCACTGTTATGATGCACCGCACCTTAAACACTGGAACTCGCGCCTGCACAGACGCGCTTATCGACCAACGACAGGAGTTACACCATGACCAAATCACTGCTCGCCGCTATTACTGCTTTAATGCTCGTGCTGAGCGCCAACGCCTTCGCCCGCGACGACCACAACCTCTACTCCATCGCCGAGGCAATGAACACCGAAAACGCCAAGGCGGTCCTGAACCGGGGTTACACCTTCAAGTTCGCTGGGCAACCCCATCGCAAAGTGGTTAAACGCTTTGGTGAATTTATGTCCAACAAGAAAACCAGAGCCGTTGGTCGGACAGACAAGGAAGCCTGTCAGCATGCGTTTTTATCCGCGATGCTGTCGTTCCAGGATCGGATCGCTAAAGAAGGCGGCAATGCGGTGATTAACCTTCACAGTTACTACCGCAAAGAGAACTTCAAAAGCAGCACCCAGTTTATGTGTGGCAACGGCGCGATCATGGCGGGCGTTACCTTCAAAGGCGACGTGGTCACTCTGGCCAAATAAAACCTAATAGGCCGACGACAGGCTAATCCACTCGGCCAAACAGCAGCGAGGTGTTGATGCCGCCAAAGGCGAGATTGTTTGACATCACCACCTGCGCTGCCAATTCCCTGCCCTTGCCGGTAATGTAATCCAACTGCGCACAGCGCTCATCCACATTATCGAGATTCACCGTGGGATGAAACCAGCCCTCGCGCATCATCTCAATGGCCGCCCAGGCTTCAAGCGCTCCACAGGCACCCAATGTGTGACCGGTGTAGCTCTTAAAGGCGCTGACCGGCGTGGTACCGCCAATCACTTCCAGGGTTGCCTTGCTCTCGGTAATGTCGCCAATTTCGGTGGCGGTACCGTGCAGGCTGACATAATCCACATCAGAGGCGCCAAGACCCGCATTTTCAAGCGCTAAACGCATCACCTGACTCACCGAAGATTGATCCGGCTGGGTGACATGGCTGCCGTCGCAATTGGTGCCAAAGCCCAGCACTTCGGCGTAAATGGTCGCCCCCCGCGCCAATGCGTGTTCGCGTTCTTCCAGTATTAAAGTGCCGCCACCTTCACCAATCACCAGGCCATCGCGATCACGGTCAAACGGGCGCGGCGTGAGGTGCGGCTCATCATTGCGTGTTGAGGTGGCAAACAAGGTATCGAACACCGCCGCCTCGGTGGGGCATAACTCCTCTGCACCCCCGCAAATCATCACCGTTTGCTGACCGTGGCGAATGGCCTCATAACCATAGCCGATACCCTGACTGGACGACGTACAAGCACTGGACGTGGTGTAAACACGGCCTTTTACACCAAAGAAAACACCGATATTCACCGCCGTCGTGTGCGCCATCATACGAATATAGCTGGTGGCGTTGAGCTTATCGGTGCGTTTGTTGATCAGCATATTGCCAAAATCAGCCACTGCCGTTGGTGAACCCGCAGACGAACCGTAGGCAATGCCCGTCTGACCACTGCTCAAAATCGCATCCCCCAGCAGGCCGGCATTCTCCAGGGCGCGCTCGGTTGCAACCACCGCAAACAAGGCGACCCGCCCCATACCGCGCGTGGCCTTACGGGAATAGTGTTTGGGGCGTTCGAAATCGGGCACAGGGCCGCCCAAACGCGTAAATAAACCATCATACTGCGCCCAATCATCCATGGTCGCAATGGCGTTTTTCCCCGAACGCAGACGCTTTGATATCTGCGCCCAATCGCTACCCAATGACGAAACACCCGCCATGCCCGTGACAACTACCCGTTTCATGCTATACCTATCTTGTGCCCTTAACAGAGACCACCGTTGACGGAAATCACCTGTCGGGTGATGTAACTTGCCTGCTCACTGAGTAAAAATCGCACCACTCCCGCAATTTCCTCTGGCTGGCCCATGCGCCGCATGGGAATTTCTTTGCTGACAAACTCGGTGGGTAAATCCGCCACCATCTCGGTTTCAATTAAACCCGGCGCCACACAGTTCACCGTAATTTTACGCTTCGCAAGCTCAAGGGCTAAGGCTTTCGTCGCACCAATAATACCGGCTTTTGCCGCCGAATAATTGACCTGGCCGCGATTACCCATCACCCCTGATACCGAGGCCAACGTCACAATGCGCCCTGGGGCGCGCCGCCTGACCATTGGCATAATCAAGGGGTTTAAGACATTGTAAAAACCGTCGAGATTTGAGCGCAGCACAGTGTCCCACTCCTCGCCGCTCATCGCGGGAAAGGCGTTGTCCCTGGCAAGCCCGGCGTTGCACACTACGCCGTAATAGGCGCCGTGCTCGTCCATATCCCCAATCAATACATCCGCCACACCCTGGCGATCCGCCAGATCAAACTGCACCGTGCGCACCACCCCACCCGCCGCGTGCGCCTGCTCAGCGACTTCGTTAAGCTCGGCAAGTGCACTGCGACAGTGCAATAACAACTCGTAGCCTGCCGCAGCCAAATCAAGGGCGATAGCCTTGCCAATGCCTCGACTCGCGCCAGTAACCAACACCCGCTGTGTGCCCACTGTGATTGCCTCTTAACCGTAAACATTGAATTTTAACCGATTGACGGGACATCGGTCAGTGAGATTGTCAAAAAAAGAGCGCTTCGCACGCCCTTGTTTTTACCCTCACGCAAGGGAATAAAGGAGATAGTAATCAAACAGCCGATGTATCCGCATCGGGTCGCCAATTGTCATCCTGAGGCTCAAACACTGACAAACGCGCACTTTGGCTGACGTCGTCGCCGCTGACCTCGCAGCTGAACGAGCCCATGCCATCGGCGTTTTGCAACTCGCGATGCACACTCACGGTAAGCGTTTCACCACATTTAAAACGGCTCGCCGAGCTGGTAAAACGACGGGTTCCCAATAAGAAGCCCACAGCCACCGGGGCTCCGCGCCGCTTTGCCCGCAGGCCGGAGAACGCCGCCACCGCCTGCGCCATGTATTCAATGCCCAGCACCGCAGGCACATAGCCGCCCTCGTCGTACAAACCATCGGCGCGCACCATCAAGCGCGCGCGCAAGCCTTCTTCATCGGCATCGATCACCTCATCCAGTAACAGCGCGGGTGGGTCATGGGGCACCAGTTCCGCGATTGTCCATTCACTCATGAC
>PDSN01000002.1 GCA_002748505.1 Gammaproteobacteria bacterium
GCCCCCGGTGCACTTGGCACCAAACGCATCAAGTGGAACTTCACCAAGTTTTTAGTCGATCAACAGGGCAATGTGGTCAAACGGTTCAGCCCCACCACCAAACCTGAAGAAATCGAATCGCATATCGAAGCTCTGCTGGGGTAGGCCCTCAAAATCTGTTGGGTTGAGCCCTCAAAAAAAGAAAGGGGACAGCAAACAGTAGCTGTCCCCTTCTCATATCAGTAAGCTGTAGATGTCTGTCGCGCAAAAAACACCCACGCTCTGGGCTGTTGGCGCTGCAGTGCGCTGAAAACAACCTGCTGCGCCCTCTCCCCTCCCCACCCCCCCAAAAAAAACAGAGAGGGTGGCGCAGTTTAGTCCATCGTCAAACCACGGCGCTCAAGCAATGGTTCGATATCGGGATCACTGCCTTTGAAATCGCGGAACAAACTCATGGCATCTTTCGAACCGCCGCGAGACAGCAAAGTGTTGCGGAAGTGATCACCGTTCTTGCGCGTCAGGCCACCGTTTTCCTTAAACCATTTCACCGTATCGGCGTCGAGCACCTCACTCCAGATATAGGAGTAATAACCCGCTGAGTAACTGCCCAAGCTATGGGAAAAGTACGTGGTGCGATATCGCGGCGGTACTTCTTCAAGGTCTAGCCCGGCATCTTCAAGCGCTTTTTTCTCAAAGGCCAAAACGCCATCGGCATCGGGCACCTGCTCCGGCGTAAGCTGGTGCCAGGCCTGATCGATAATCGATGAGGCCAGATACTCCGTGCTGGCGTAGCCCTGATTAAACTGTGCACTGGCAATGATTTTATCCAGTAACTCACGGGGCATGGGCTTACCGGTTTGGTAGTGAACCGCGTAGTTTTCCAGCACTTCAGGCCAGTCCATCCACATCTCGTTAACCTGTGAGGGGTACTCCACAAAATCACGCGGCACACTGGTACCGGCGAATGAGGGATACTGTACATCTGAAAACATGCCGTGCAGAGCATGGCCAAACTCGTGGAATAAGGTGTTCACTTCATCCCAGGTCAACAGCGTTGGCTCGCCTTCGGGTGGCTTGGGAACGTTCAAGTGATTGGCAATAACGGGCTTACCGTTTAACAGGCCATTTTGAGGCACGTAGGCGAGCATCCACGCACCGCCACGCTTGGATTCGCGCGCATAAAAATCACCGATAAAATACGCCAGGGTAGAACCGTCGGCATCCACCACTTCCCACACTCGCGCATCGGGGTGATACACCGGAAAATCTTTAGTTGGTTTAAAAGTGATACCGTACAGCTTTTCCGCCGCATAAAATACGCCGTTATTCAGCACATTGTTCAGTTCAAGATAGGGCTTTAACTGCGAAGCGTCGAAGCTGTAGCGCTCGGCGCGGACTTTATCGGCGTAGTAATCCCAGTCCCAGGCCTGGAGCTTGAAATCACCGCCTTCGGCGTCGATCATTTTTTGCAGATCAGCGGCTTCCTTGCGGGCATTGCGCGCCGCAGCCGGCGCCAGGGAGTATAAACGCTTGTTCACCGCTTCCGTCGAGCCTGCGGTCTGCGCTTCCAACTGATATTCCGCGTGGTTTTTGTAGCCCAACAACTGGGCGCGCTCAGCACGCAATTTCATCACTTTGGAGACGACAGCGCGGTTATCGTAATCACCGCCCTGACTGCCGCGAGCCAGCGACACGTTTAAAATACGCTGGCGCAATTTACGGTTTTTCAACGAAGCCAGCGCAGGCTGCTGACTGGTGTTAATCAGGGGAATCACGTATTTGCCCTTCAAACCGCGCGTCTTCGCGGCGGCTTTTGCAGCAGCGATCTGGCCTTTGGAGAAGCCGTCCAGCTCGCTTGCGGAATCCACCACAATCGCGCTGTTGTTCACTTCGTGTTTGACGTTTTGACTGAACTGCGTGTCCAGCTTGGCCAGCTCGGCGTTGATTTCGCGCAGTTTAGCCTTGTCTTTGGTGGACAAATTCGCACCGGCACGAACAAAATTCTTGTAAGTTTCATTGACCAGGCGCACGGATTCGGGGTCTAAATTCAATTTGGGCAGCTGTTTTTTCACCGCTTTAACGCGCTGAAACAATTTTTCATTTAACAAAATGGCATCCGTATGCGCCGCCATTTTGGGCGCAACGTCCGCGCGAACTGCCTCTATTTCATCGTTGGTGTTCGCACCCGCCAGCGCAAAAAACACCGTCGCTGCGCGCGTCAGCATTTGGCCACTTTTTTCCATTGCCACTAAGGTGTTTTCAAAAGTGGGAGCCGCTGGATTGTTGGCAATGGCGTCGATCTCCGCCAACTGCTGTTTCATGCCCTGCGCAAGAGCAGGTGCAAAATCACTGTTTTTAATTTTATCAAACTCTGGGTAGCTGAAAGGCAGGGGACTTTTTCGCACAAAAGGGTTGTTCGCCAGGGCAGCAGCCATCGCGGTTTTGTCACTGACCTTCATTGCGGCATCACCGGCCTTGTCAGAAGTTTGAGTACACGCTGATAACAGCAGTCCGGCGGCGGTCAAAGCCGCCAAAGCATAGGTTTTTTTAGACATGGTATGGGTTCGCTAATTTTTGCTTGTGGTTGTGAATGGACGGGCAAGCCCCGCCTCGACATTAAGCCGCAGTAACACGACAAAGCGCCAGCTTATCACAGCGGCCAGGGCAAAAAAATGCCGTTTGTCACACCGTTGCCACGCAGCCCAAAGCATGCACCCACACGCTCTATTGATTTAGGGACTGATGCTCGCGCGTCGCGCGGAAGGTGATATCTGGCCAGCGTTCTTCCATTAAGGCCAGATTAACCCGCGTAGGCGCGAGATAGGTGAGATAGCCGCCGCCATCAACGGACAGGTGTTCGCTGGCTTTTCTGCGAAACTCAGCCAGCTTGTGCGGATCGTCCGCAGCCACCCAGCGCGCGGTGTAGACGTTCACCGGCTCGTAAATGGCCTCCACCTTGTATTCGTCTTTTAAGCGATAGGCCACCACATCAAACTGCAACTGCCCCACCGCGCCCACAATCAGGTCGGTGGAATTGATTGGTGAGAATACCTGGGTAGAACCCTCTTCGGATAACTGCTGCAAACCTTTTTGCAACTGTTTGGATTTCAGCGGGTCAGTCAGGCGAATACGCCGAAATAATTCCGGCGCAAAATAGGGAATGCCGGTAAATGAAAGCAATTCGCCCTCGGTAAACGTATCGCCAATTTGAATTGTGCCGTGATTGTGAAGACCAATAATATCACCCGACACCGCGCGCTCCACCAACACCCGCTCACCGGCTTTAAAGGTCACCGCATCGGCGATTTTAACGTCTTTACCAATACGGGTGTGGCGCATTTTCATGCCTTTCTCATAAGCGCCCGAACAGACCCGCAAGAAAGCGATGCGGTCGCGATGGCGCGGATCCATATTGGCTTGAATTTTAAACACAAACCCGGAAAAGGTGCTTTCATCCGCCGCCACTTTTCGCTGCGCTGCTTCGCGCGGCAAAGGTGCAGGCGCCCACTGCACAAAATCATCCAGCATTTCACGCACGCCAAAATTACCCAGCGCGGTACCAAAAAACACCGGCGTTAATCTACCCGCTAAATATTCATCGTGATCAAACTCGTGGCTGGCTCCGCGCACCAATTCTATCTCTTCCAAAAAATCGTCGTACTCGTCACCGAGCAGTGCCTTCGCCTCGTCACTGGCAAGCCCCTCGATGCGTTTATCTTCAGGTAATACGCTGCCTTGCCCTGGCGTATACAGATGTAGAATGTCGCTGTAAAGATTGTAAACGCCTTTAAAAAACTGCCCCATGCCAACGGGCCAATTGACAGGCGCCGCAGCGATGCCCAGCACCTCTTCGATTTCATCCAGCAGTTCGATCGGGTCGCGGATATCGCGATCCATTTTATTGACAAAAGAAAAAATCGGCGTATCACGCAGGCGGCACACGTTCATCAGCTTGATGGTGCGATCCTCCACACCTTTTGCACCATCTATCACCATCAACGCTGAATCCACCGCGGTAAGCGTGCGGTAGGTATCCTCTGAAAAATCCTCGTGCCCCGGTGTGTCCAACAGGTTGACCACCCGCTCGCGATAGGGAAACTGCATCACCGAG
>PDSN01000003.1 GCA_002748505.1 Gammaproteobacteria bacterium
CACTGACATTTGTCATACCCAAGTCCTGACAAGCCACAGTGTTGCCAGCACACCGAAAAGTAGACACTGATCCTGCGCTCGCAAAGCGCCTCATTTAACCAAAGAGGATCAGACCATGAAACACTCTATTGTCGCCGTCGGCGTTACCGCAATCATTGCCAACGCCAGTGTCGTGCTGGCCAAACAGCAATAAGTGATCACCTTGAATTTAATACCCTCTCAACTTCAAGGAAAGGGCATGTTATCAAGGTGGAAAATTTTTTTAAAAAACACGGAAACACCCATGAACACTCTGCAATTACCTCCATTGTTCAGTCGCGACAATTACAAATGGCTGTTATTGTCACTGCTGTACTCGCTGTTTTATTTTTTACCAGCGCTGCTCGCACCAGCAGCAAAGGTGACATATTGGCTGGCTATTATTATCGCTTATGCAGCCTTTATCGCGATGGCTATTTACACCGGAAAAAGTGCAACACCACAAGCACCCTATAGAATTATCGCACTGCTGGCACTGTGTTTTGCGATCAGTTTTTTCGCCCCAGGCACTAACGCCCTGTTCGGTTTTGCTGCTTTTTTTGCGGCTTATTATTTACCCCGTAAAACCGCACTTGCCATTTTTTCCCTCGCTATCGGCTTAATTGTCATCGCCTTTTTATGGTGGCAGCGCCATCCATTATTTATTGGCATCGCCTGTTTTCTCTGCTTTATGCTGTTTGGTTTTGGCTCGCTGCTGCGCAAAGAAATCATTCACGCTATGCACGAACAGCGCAGCGCCGATGACATTCAAAAACTCACTGCCATTGCCGAACGCGAACGCATCGGCCGCGACCTGCACGATCTACTGGGGCACAGTCTGTCCAGCATCGCCTTGAAGGCAGAACTGGCGGAAAAACTGATAGCGGCAAAAAACTACAGTGACGCAGAGGCTGAAATCCACAGCGTGGCACAGCTCAGTCGGCAAGCCCTCGCACAGGTGCGAGCAAGCGTCGCGGGCCTTAAACAACGCGGCCTGATGGCCGAGCTTGACACGCTGCGCCAGTTACTGGAGTCGGCGGGCTTCGATACCCATATCGACAGCGCTACTATAGACCTCGCAGCGCTGAACCCAACACAGGAATCGGCTCTGATTATGCTCATCAAAGAAGCTGGCACCAATGTGTTGCGGCACAGCAACGGCAATCAGCTTGAACTCAAACTGTGTTGCAACGACAAAGACGTCAGCCTTCGCGTGTGGGACAATGGCAAAGCCGACGCGATAAGTGCGGGCAATGGCATTTCCGGCATGCAAAAACGCTGTCAGGACTTGAACGGCAAACTGCAAATATGCCAGGACGACAACGGCACGACCCTCACCGCGACCCTGCCCCTCTCAACCGTGGGTACAACAGGAGAACACCCCCATGATTAAAGTCCTGGTAGCTGAAGACCAAGGCCTGGTATGCGGGGCGGTCAGCGCGCTGCTCAATTTGGAGCCAGACATTGAGGTGGTCGCCCAGGCTGAAGACGGTCAACAGGCACTGGCTCTGCTTGCCACACAGACTGTCGATCTGGTGCTGAGTGATATTGAAATGCCGAAAGTTACCGGACTTGAACTCGCCGAGCAGATCAAACAGCGCTACCCGGGCACCCGTATTGTGATTATGAGCACGTTTTCGCGCACGGGTTATGTGCGCCGCGCGCTGGAAATCGGCGTAGACGGCTTTATTTTAAAGGAAGCGCCCTCAGAGGAACTGGTACAAGCCCTGCGCAAGGCCATGGCCGGGCAAAAAGTGATTTCATCGGAGCTGGCATTTAACGCCGTGGGCGAACCCGACCCCCTCAGCGACAAGGAACGCAAAGCGCTGCGCCTTGCCAGTGAGGGTCTGAAAACCCGCGAAATCGCGGAGCGTTTGTTTTTGTCAGAGGGCACCGTGCGCAATTATTTGTCGGAAGCCATCGGCAAACTCAATGCGGCCAACAGGGTGGATGCCGCGCGTATCGCAAGAAAAAAAGGCTGGCTCTGACACCCAACAAAAAGTGCCCATGCACAGGCATACGGCCTGGGCTCAACAAACAATGGACTCCGTGCAGCAGAATCTACGTCGACAAACAGACGAGAACGACTGTTGGCGATCATATAAAAAATACTGACCACCTCCGACAAAACACCAAAACCCCAGGTTGACTCTGCCAGCACCGCGAGGGAGACTGGCGGATCAACGCTCGCCATATCGCCCAAGGAAATGCTCATGCTCAAGCTCAAACTCCCATTCCTCGCACTGCTTGCCATGGTTACGCTGGCTGCTTGCAAAATTCAAGTGACTGTACCCGAAGGCGGGAAAGTCGTTACCGAAACAGAGAACTTTTCCTGCGCAAGTGGCAACACCTGTGAAATCTCGGTTGTGGATGTTTTCTTTGATGAGACCTTTGTAGCCGTACCCGAGGATGGTTATACCTTTCGTCAATGGCGCAAGCGCGATCGCGGCTTATGCGGCGGCAGCGACCAGCCTTGCCGACTGTTCACCGCGGGTTTTACTGGCAATGACGCACTTCTGGCCTTCCTGAGGACCGATGAAGTGTTCTACTTAGCCCCCGTATTTGAAACGACCGATCTATCGCCCATTTCAGACGATCACGCCAGCGTTTGCTTCAATAGCGCCCTGTACCAAAACGGCACCACAGTCTCATCCAGGTATCGCGTTACCACACCGGACTACAACACAGTCTACAACTTTGAGAACCGCATCGAAGGCACCGCAATGTTTAACGGTCAGATGGCCATGCGCCTGGTAAGCGAGCAGGCTGGCGGCAATCCCGTGGTTGCCAGCGAACTGACCTCCTATTTCACCGTGCACAATACTTACCAGTTGCGCTACTACGGCAATAAAGTGGTCACCGCCCAACCCCAGGTGGTCGACGTGACCAACACCTTCAATGCATACAAATTGGATCGTTGGGATCTGGAGCCTGGCGAAAGCTACTCCCACAGTTACAATATCACCACGGAAACCACCCAGAACGGGCAAACCTTCACCAACACCAGCACCCACAGCTACACCACAAGCTATCTGGGAGTGGAATCCGTCACCGTGGAAGCGGGTACATTCGATGCCTGTAAGACCGTTACCGCCAACAGCGGTGGCAGCACAGAAACCCAATGGCGGGCTGTCGGTCACGGCGTATTGCTGAAAACAGTTAACGGCAATGAGGGCATTACGCAGGAATTGGTAAGCGCCACGATTAACGGCAATCCTCTCTAACTGCTCTCGGGTGGAGGATGCTGCCACGCAGCATCCCCATCTTACGGCACCGCTGTACTAACCCGGAAATTTCACCAGTACGGCGGCTACCTTACGGCGCCGCCATACTAAATCGCCCCGCCTCTGCCCTCGCCCTCGCCCTCGCCCTCGCCCCAGCCTCGCGCGATCGACAGGCAGTATCAGCACGGAGATTTTCAGGCATCATGCAGCAGCAATACGACCCCCAGAGTGTAGAGATCAACGCCCAGAACCGTTGGCAGGAACAAGGCGCGTATACCGTGCAGGCCGATGAATCACGTGAAAAATTTTACTGCCTGTCCATGTTCCCCTATCCCAGCGGCAAGCTGCATATGGGGCATGTGCGCAACTACACCATTTCCGATGTGATCGCCCGCTACCAGCGTATGCTGGGCAAAAACGTACTCCAACCCATGGGCTGGGATGCCTTTGGCCTGCCCGCGGAAAATGCCGCCATCGCCAACAATGTGCCCCCGGCGGACTGGACCTACCAGAATATCGACCACATGCGCGATCAGCTCAAACGCATGGGGCTTGCGGTGGACTGGCAGCGCGAAATAGCCACCTGCCACCCCGAGTATTACCGCTGGGAGCAATGGTTTTTCACCCGCCTGCTGGATAAGGGGCTGGCCTACAAGAAAAAAGCGGAAGTGAACTGGTGTGACACCGACCAAACCGTACTGGCCAATGAGCAGGTGGTAGACGGCTGTTGCTGGCGCTGTGACAATCCGGTGGAACGCCGCGAGATCGACCAGTGGTTTATCCGTATCACCGATTACGCGCAGGAGTTGCTGGATGACATCGACAAACTGGAACACTGGCCGGAAAAAGTGCGCATCATGCAACGCAACTGGATTGGCCGCTCCGAGGGTGTGAATCTGCGCTTTGGCAATGACGCAGGAGATGATCTGGAAGTCTACACCACTCGCCCCGACACCCTGATGGGCGTCACCTATGTGGCGGTGGCGCCGCAGCACCCAATGGCACAGCACGCCGCACAGCACAACGCCGAGCTCGCCGCATTCATTGAAGAGCAAAGCCATATCAAAGTGGCCGAAGCCGATATGAGCACCATGGAAAAACTCGGTGTAGATACGGGCTATACCGTGCGTCACCCCATTACTGGCGATGCTGTGCCGGTGTGGGTGGCTAACTTTGTGCTGATGTCCTACGGCTCCGGCGCGGTGATGTCGGTACCCGGCCACGATCAACGGGACTACGAATTTGCGCAAAAATACGGCTTGCCCATCGTTCAGGTCATCGAGCCAACAGGTGATGAGCCCTGCGATCTGAACGAGGCGGCGTTTGTCGAAAAAGGCCGCACCATCAACTCGGGCGAATTTAACGGCAAAGAGTTCAATGACGCATTCGCTGCCATCGCGGATTATTTGGAAAGCAAAAACCTCGGCGAACGCACGGTGAATTTCCGCCTGCGCGACTGGGGCGTTTCTCGCCAACGCTACTGGGGCGCGCCGATTCCGGTGATTAACTGTGACAGCTGCGGCGCTGTACCCGTGCCAGAAAAAGACCTGCCGGTGGTACTGCCCACAGAGGTAGCGTTCGAAGGTGTAGGCTCACCTCTTAAAAAAATGCCATCTTTCTATCAAGCAAGCTGCCCCAAATGCGGCGCCGACGCAAAGCGCGAGACGGACACCTTCGACACCTTTATGGAATCGTCCTGGTACTACCTGCGCTACGCCTGCCCGCGTGAAGACGGTGCAATGCTGAATGACAGCGCCAACTACTGGGCGCCGGTGGATCAATATGTAGGCGGCATTGAACACGCCATCTTGCACCTGCTGTACGCGCGTTTTTATCACAAATTGCTGCGCGATGAAGGTCTGGTCAGCTCCGACGAACCCTTTGCGCGTTTGCTTACTCAGGGCATGGTGTTAAAAGACGGCGCCAAAATGTCCAAGTCCAAAGGCAACACCGTGGACCCACAACCGCTGATTGAAAAATACGGCGCCGACACCGTGCGCCTGTTCAGCATGTTTGCAGCACCGCCCGAACAATCCCTGGAATGGTCCGATGCGGGCGTTGAAGGCGCACACCGCTTTTTGAAAAAACTGTGGCGCCTGGTGCATGAATTTACCGAAGCGGGTGATGCGCCTGCGCTTGACGCTGCGGCGCTGGATGACCAACAAAAAGCGGCGCGCCGCAAAATCCACGAAACCCTGGCTAAGGTAAAAGACGACTACGGTCGCCGTCAGACCTTTAATACCGCCATCGCCGCGGTGATGGAACTGTGCAACGAGCTGGCTAAACTCGACCAGGCACCGCAAAGTCTGGCGGTCAAGCAAGAGGGTTTAAACGCGGCCGTATTGATGCTGTTACCCATCGTGCCGCATATTTGCCAGGAATTGTGGGGCGCTCTTGGCAACAGCGACGATGTACTGGATCAACACTGGCCAGAAGTCGACGAAAAAGCCCTGGTGCGCGATTCGCTGGAAATGGTGGTGCAGATAAAAGGTAAAGTGCGCGCGAAAATGTCTGTTCCCGCCGACGCCGATAAAGCCTCAGTCGAAGCGATGGCGCTGGCACAGGACAATGTTATCCGTCACTTGGACGGCGCGACGCCCAAGAAAATTATCGTGGTACCCGGCAAGCTGGTTAATATCGTCGTGTGAAGTAAAAGAGGAAGTCCCTGTGAAAAAAGCGCTCCGCTTAAGTCTTATTGCAATTATTGCGCTGCTTGGCGCCTGTGGTTTTCATCTGCGCGGCAGTGGCGGCAGCGGCTTTGACAACGCAGATCCCGCGTGGAAGCAAATGGCGCTGATTGCCAAACCCGGCAACAGCGAGTTAGCACAACAATTGCGCACGCATTTTAATGCCTATGGTGTTAACTGGGTAAACCCGCGCACGGCGAACTACATTGTTTATTTACAACCCGAGCACTTCGACCAGCGCTATCTCACCCTGAATACCAGTGCCCGCGCGGCGGAATACCAGCTCACCTTAACCACGCAATACTGGGTGACAAATAAAAATGGCGAAATAATTATCCCCAAAAACCAGGGTCGCACGGTGCGGCAAATGACCAGCGACCCGTCAAACGTGCTGGGCAAAGCGGAGGAAGTTAACATCCTGCGCCGGGAAATGCGCAATCAACTGGTGCAACAAATTATACGGCGCATAGAGTTCTACGCCGCAGGCCAGCAAAAAGCAAAAAAATAGCCCATGCGCGCCCGCCCCGAACAATTACCGCGACAGTTAAACGAAGGGCTTGCCCCACTTTATTTGCTCAGCGGTGATGAACCTCTGTTGCTACAGGAAGCCTGCGACGCAGTGCGCAAAGCCTGCACCGCTGCGGGCATCACAGAGCGCGAGCGCATCACCATTGAAAAGCCCGATAACTGGCAACAACTGCTGTCCTCGGCTGCGAATATGTCACTGTTTGGTGATCGCAAATTAATTGAACTTCAGCTGCCCTCGGGTAAGCCTGGGCGCGAGGGCGGCAAAGCGCTGCAGGACTATCTGGACATCGCTGGCGATGACGTATTGCTGATTATCGCCGGCAAAATCGACAAAGCCAGCACCAACAGCAAATGGTTTAAAGCGTTGGATAAGGCCGGCGTTATTGTGCAGGTGTGGCCCATAAGCCCCGGCCAACTGCCGGGCTGGTTGCGGCAGCGTGGCAAACAGGCGGGGCTTACCATTGATGACGAAGCGCTGGCTTTATTGCAGCACCAGGTGGAGGGCAATTTATTAGCGGCCGCCCAGGAAATCGAAAAGCTGAAACTGTTGTGCGAAGATGGCCAGGTCAGCGCCGCCACGGTGTCGGCCAGCGTGGGCAGCAGCGCCCGTTACGATGTGTTCGGCATGGTTGACGCCAGCTTAAGCGGCCGCGCCGAAGATGCGCTGCGCATGTTAAACGGCCTGCGCGGGGAAGGCACCGCCAGTGCGGTAGTGCTGTGGGCTCTGGCACGGGAAATTCAAATTCTGCTGCAATTGCAGGATGCCAAAAACCGGGGGCAAGACCCAACGTCCCTCTACCGCTCTCTGCGTATCTGGGACAGCAAAGCGCGCCTGTTAAACCAGGCACTCGCTCGCCACGACACCCAAAGTCTGTCGAAACTCAACGAACTCGCCAGCGCCGCCGACGGCAGCATCAAAGGCTTTGC
>PDSN01000004.1 GCA_002748505.1 Gammaproteobacteria bacterium
AATGACGGCGCCAGCGGTGTCTATGGTGACAGATCCGATGTCAGCGGTGTCGCCATTTTGTGCTACTTCCAGCAGGCGCTGAGTAATCAGCGTCGCATTAGCAGTGCCGGCCAAAAACGCCGACAAAGCCAGCGCGGAAAAAAGTTTTACAAGAATTTTCATAAGTCACCTCAGTGGCATTTAATAAATCTAAGTTGTGTTTTTCTTTCTTAAAAGTAGCAGGGGAAGCCTTTCGGCTTCCCCTGTTTACGCTTAGGGAGTAACCTCCAGCACCGTGGTGCCTTGCGCCTCACCCGCCTCGTTGTAGAAGGTGACGCCACCCATGTACAGGTAGCCAGGCTCCAGGTTACGAGTCGTAATTGAGACGATGTTGGAACGTCCGTTGACCGCGCGAGTTGTTGAGCGAATGCTCGTAGTGGACTCGGCTGTATCGACGATCCAGACAGGCATGGTGTAATCCACACTCTCTTCGCCGTTCAAGTTGTAACCATGAACGAAGACGAGATAGAAGTTGCCAAGCTCTGCGTCGTTCGCCGGCTCCGGGTCAACCAGCGTAACGTCTTCGTCAGCACCCAGATACCAGGAACGCTGCAACAGCTCACAGTTGTACTCAATACAGCGATAGACGTACAGGTCGATATCGGTACCGCTGACGCTTACCAGTTCGTCACGCAGGCTGAAACGCGCAACTTTCGTTCCTTCGGGAACCAGGAAGGCGTGGAAGCCGAGCCCCTCTTCGTTGAAGGAATAGGGGAGTTCGGGATCCTGCAATACCGTACCCGTAGCCCCAAACGGCGCAGTCAGGCCCGCGTAATCCAGGCTGGTGCTGCCAGTGTATCGCATTCTCACCGGGAACGAAGCGCGACCGCGATGCAGTTCCAGCGACAGCGAGTCCGGTACTTCAATCTCGATGGTTGTCGCCGCTTTCAACGCGATGGGTGAACGTGCCACATAACCCGCTTCTGACGTCCAGGTGATCGCCCCAAATACCCACTCACCGATAACCGCGTCGGCGTTTTTGTTAATGGTCAAGGCGTAGCTCGCAGTGCCGTTGGCGGGTACGACCAGAGTGTCGCCTTCGGTTTCTGCGCCGCTGGCGTCAAAGGTGCTGACCGTAATATCGAAACCTGCAGGTGCTTCGATGGTCGCGGTGTAGGAGATGAACTCACCGGTGGCATCGGTCACGGTACGGCTGATGACTTCCTCGTTCGTTACGTCTTCCGCAGCGATCGAAGGGTAGTTCAACTGGCTTGGGTCAGTGGAATAACCTGCTGCGACAACGTCCGCACAGCTCATCTCTGACTCGGCGGTTACGAAGGTCTCCTCGCCGGTGCCACACATAAAGCCAAGGTAGTCACCCGCGCCCAGGTTGTAAGTGAAGCCGGGGTTCATCGCTTCCACCGGCCGGGTGTAACCCGAACCTATGTCGAAAGGATCAGCCGGCGTGGTGCCATCTTCTTTTACCACGTCCTGGCGAGCGGTAGTCATAAGCGCAGACTTGATCTGAGCGGGGCTCCAGGTCGGGTGCTGGTCACCCAACAGTGCCGCCATACCCGCAACGTGAGGTGCAGACATGGAGGTGCCGGTCAGGTAAGCGTAGTTTTGACCCTGTGCGCCAAACATCGGTGCTGGGGTGAATCCCGCAAGAATGCGAGTACCCGGAGCGATGACGTCGGGTTTGATGATATCGCCTGTGTTGCCGTTAGGACCGCGAGACGAGCTTGCGGCAACCTGGCTGCCTACCGATTCAACGGGCATAAACGAACCGGCGCTCATATGAGCATTAACCGACACACCCTCTTCGATCAATGAAGTTAGGGTCACACCGTCTGCATTACCTATCATTACACCGGGAATGTCAAAAGTGCCGTCACCACCCATAATGGTTATGGGGCGATCATCACTGTATACCACAACCGCGCTGGCGCCGGCGAGTTGAGCGCGCTCAACTTTCTCGGCGAAAGTACACTCACCGCGAGCGATCAAAGCGATATTTCCTTCGATCGCATCTGCGTTTTCCAGTGGCGCGGCGGTGCCGCCTTCGAAACATGCCAGCGAAGGTTCGGCAATCACGACCGGACCTGAAACGTCACCCACTTCGGCAAGCGGTGCGGTTATTCCACCCTCGATGGCGGCCATTTGGCTCACTCCATCACCTATAAGTACATCCAAGGCGTTGACGTAGTAATCGCCGGAGTAAGTACCATTGGCCACGCTGGCCACCCATGGGGCAGGGGTTCCCACGGTGACGGGACTGGGGCCGCTGTTACCCGCAGACACGGAGACGAACACACCAGCGACCGCTGCCTGATACATGGCCGCTGTTTGCGGTGCGGTCAGCGAAGTTCTGCTGCCTCCGATGGAGTAGTTGATAACATCTACGCCGTCGGCTACCGCGGCGTCGATAGCGGCCATGGAGTCAGAACCAAAGCAGCCCGCTTCGTCGTTGCCCTGAGGCGACACATAGCTGCTGTTCCAACAGACTTTGTAGGCTGCGATACGGGCGCGAGGTGCGATACCGCTGACAACACCGATATCGGAGCCGAAGCGGGTTGCGGTAACGCCTTCGTTACCGGCCGCAGTGGTGGCGGTGTGGGTGCCGTGACCATCGGCATCGCGGGGAGAATCAAACTCACCCAGGGCATACTGGATGTTATAAACCGACGAAAAGCCAGCGTCGAAATAGCGTGCACCAATCAGCTTGTTACTACAACTAAATTCGGAGTCGGTACCCGTGTCACAAGTGCCAGTCCAGCCAAATGTTGCCGGGTCTGAGTAGGTGCCGTCATCGGCAACACTGGGGTTGTCGGGCCAAATACCGGTGTCGACCACGCCGACCACCATGTTTTCACCCTTGTAACCCAGTGCAAACGGACCGTTCTCACTGTACAGGCCCAGGTAAGTTGGGGTGTTAGACGTATCTGGCTTGTAGGGTTGGTCCTCCCACACACCGACTACACTGGGGTCTTGGCGGAGTGCCTCCGCCTGCGCGTCCGTCAGCTTGGCGGCAAATCCATTAAAGGTGTGGGTGTAGTGGTACAGCACATCTGTAGCGCCGACCTTACCTGCCACCTGGTCTTGGCGGCTCTTCATGTCAGTAGCGTAGGATGTTGCTAAGGCAGATTTTGCATCGTAGCGATTACCCTTATCTGCAGCGAGATAGTTTTCGGGGCGTAGTTCGCCGGTGTCCTTCGCGTGGGCAATGCCCGAATCACCAGTGAGCTGTACAATGTACAGGCGCTCACCGCTTCTGCTGGGTGCTTTGCTTGCCACTTCGTCACCGGCGACATTGCTGAGCGCAGCGCGATTCACATCGACTTCATGCGCCAGCGCCGCACCGGCGGCTAGTGGCAGAATTGCCGCTGTTACCATGCGGCTTAAAAGAGATTTTTTGAAGATCATTTATAGGTCCCCTGTCAAGGTTTAAAGGTGTAACGGGGCAGATACTAGTGGAAAGTTCAATTTATTTACAGTTTTACAAAAAAAACGCAAAAAAAAACTTGACTCATTTTTTGAAATTCTGGCAATTTTCCACACAAAAAAAGAGGCTTTCCAGTTGCTCAAGCAAAGGGATGATTTTATGAAAGCATTCGCTATACTCCTCGCTTTGAACCGAGTCCGCGACCAAACCACCCCCTGCCCAAGCACTGATCTCCCCGTTCTCAGCCAGCAGGCTGCGAATCAGAATATTGCTGTCCATGACTCCGTGGGCGCTTAGAAAAAACAGTGAGCCACAGAAAATCTGACGGGGATGGGGTTCCAGTTCGGCGATGATTTGCATGGCGCGACGCTTTGGTGCGCCGGTAATAGAGCCGCCGGGGAAGCTGTTGGCCAGCAAGTCAAAGCCGTTTAGCGCAGGTGATAATTCACCACTGATAGTACTGACGAGATGGTGCACGGTGGCGAAGCTTTGCACGTCAAACAGCGTTTCCACGCCGATTGAGCCGGGTAGGCAGACTCGGCCTAAGTCGTTGCGCAGCAGGTCGACAATCATCAGGTTTTCCGCGCGATCCTTGGGCGAATGCA
>PDSN01000072.1 GCA_002748505.1 Gammaproteobacteria bacterium
GGCCCCAAGAGGACTCTCACCTCCAAGTCACTTCCTCGTTCGCTTTCGCTCCCGAGTTATCAGCGCCGTAATGGCGCTTCGCGCCATGCCCGGCGCACCGCAAAAAAAACCGCCCGACCCGAAGGCCGCACGGTTTCTTTTCACATCAGAAGATTAAGCGAGATTTTCGTTGATGTAGTCGATCGCCAGCTTAACGGTGGTGATCTTTTCAGCTTCTTCATCGGGGATTTCAGTTTCAAACTCCTCCTCCAACGCCATAACCAGTTCAACAGTATCAAGTGAGTCAGCGCCGAGATCTTCAACGAACGAGGCTTCTGTCTGCACTTCTTCTTCCTTTACGCCCAGTTGTTCTGCAACAATCTTTTTGACGCGTTCTTCAATGCTACTCATGTCTTCTTACACTCCTGCTATCAATGGAACACAAACCACAAAAGAGGCTTGAGCGGGAATCATACCGAGGTTTTGTCCACAATGACACCGTTTTTTTTACCCCGCCTTCAGCCGTATTTAAGCAGATTTTAAGCCATATACATACCGCCATTGACGTGCAAAGTTTCACCGGTGATATAGCCCGCTTCTTCAGAGCACAAAAAGCTCACGGCCGAGGCAATTTCGGCGGTATCACCCAGACGCCCCAGGGGAATCTGGCTCTGCATCGCGGCACGCTGATCCTCAGTTAATTCGCGCGTCATATCGGTATCGATAAAACCCGGTGCGACACAGTTTACGGTAATGGCGCGGGAGCCCAGTTCTCTGGCCAGGGCGCGGCTGAAACCCTCTGCGCCCGCTTTGGTGGCCGCGTAATTACTTTGCCCCGCGTTGCCCATGGAACCCACTACGGAGGTGATGTTCACCACCCTGCCCCAACGGGCTTTGGTCATACCGCGAAGACAGGCTTTGGTCACTCGGTACAAGGCCGTTAAATTGGTATCGATCACCGATTCCCATTCGCTTTCTTTCATGCGCATTAAAATATTGTCGCGGGTGATACCGGCGTTGTTTACCAGCACCTGCACCACGCCATATTTGTCGTTGATGGCGCCGAGCACCTCGGCCACACTGTCGGCGTCACCCACGTTCAACGTCATACCACAGCCACCACCGCTGCTTAAATTCGCGGTAATTGCTTCTGCGCCGCTGGCGGATGTCGCCGTGCCCACCACCAGATAACCATCGCTCATTAAGCGCTCGGCGATAGCCTTACCAATACCTCGGCTGGCACCGGTTACCAGGGCGATTTTTTTGTGTTCACTCATGAGCTTGTCCTCTTGGTCAAATAAAAATGAATTAGCCAAGCGCGGCGCGCAGGCTGTCGGGCTCTTCCAGTGCGGCCACGGTCAGGGATCTGTCGACCCGGCGCGCAAGACCCGATAAAACCTTACCATGGCCACATTCCACAAAATGGGTGATGCCCGCGCTACACATGGTTTGCATACACTGTGTCCAGCGCACCGGACTGTAGATTTGCTCCACCAACAACTCGCCAATGCGCGCGGGGTCGGTTTCCGTTTGTGCGTGCACATTGTGTACAACGGGTATTTCGGGCGTTTTGATCTCCAATCTGGAAATCTCCTCGGCCAATTGCTCACCCGCCGGGCGCATCAATTGAGTATGGAAAGGTGCGCTGACTGGCAGGGGCAAGGCGCGCTTGGCACCGGCCTCTTTCAACGCCACGATAGCACGCTCTACCGCGCCGGCGTGCCCGGCGATCACCAACTGACCGGGTGAATTATAGTTTACCGCCGCCACTTCACCGTCGCCCGCTGCACTGCTTGTGCTGCAAATTTCTTCAATCACCGCGTCGTCGACGCCGATGATTGCAGCCATGGCGCCCTCACCCACAGGCACTGCCGTCTGCATAAACGCACCACGCTTGCGCACCAGCACAACCGCATCGGCAAAGTCCAGGGCACCGGCGCACACCAATGCGGAGAACTCCCCGAGACTGTGACCCGCCATCATCGCGGGCTTTGCACCGCCTTCGGCACACCACGCCCGCCACAGGGCAACGCTGGCGGTCAGCAATACCGGCTGGGTGGTTTCAGTCAGGTTAAGCTCTTCCTGACTGCCGTTTTGCACCAAATCCCACATATCATAACCGAGGGCTTGCGAGGCTTCGTCAAAACAGGGCTTTACCACATCGAAGGCGTCCGCTGCATTGGCTAACATGCCCACTTTTTGTGAGCCTTGACCGGGAAATACAAACGCGGTGTTCTCTGGCTTCATTCGCTATCCTTCCATTTATTGATTGAGTATTGGGTGTGACTAAGGCTTTATAGCAAATCTTACGCACACACAAAAGCACGGCGGATGAGACAACCCATCACACCGTGCTTGATGTTTCACTCTGCACCGGCTTGCGCCAGTGTAAATCTGGTCTTAGTCGTCGTTGCCGGTATCAACCACTTTGCGGCCACGGTAAAAACCGTCGGCGCTGACGTGGTGGCGAAGATGCTTCTCACCCGAGGTTTGATCCACGCTCAAGGTAGAACTGCCCAGTGCATCGTGCGAACGACGCATACCGCGACGGGAACGGGTTTTCTTACTCTTTTGAACTGCCATGTGTAGCTCCTGCTAGTCTCTATCGCTGGACTTTAACTGCTCCAGCACATTAAAAGGGTTGTCTCGCTCCGCCTCGGGCGCATCATCCGCAGGCGGTTCGTCATTTACCAGTTGTACCTTGCACTGCGTTTCATCGTGATAAGCGGTAAACGGCAGCGCCAAAATAATTTCGTCTTCGACCATGGCCCACAAATCGGCGTGCTCGTCCTCCACCAACCAAGGCTCCAGGGACTTTGGCAGGTGCTTGGCCTGCTCATCCGAGGCCACCACCGCCAGCGTGCTGCAACTGTCAAGGGCAATCACCATGGGCTCTAAACAGCGTTGGCATAACACCGAAAGCAGCCCCTGGCAGGCTACCTGGGCAATAAAACGCCCTTCTTCATCGCGGGAAAACGCGATATGTACCGCAATGTCACCGTCTCGGCTGGCCAAGGCATCAGCCAGACGCGGCAACCGGGCCAGCGCCACCAAACCGGAAACGGCAATACCACGAGTAGATGCCTTGCGAGCGTCCAGTTCGTGTACAAGGGGGGTCGTCAACATAGGCGCGCATCTTAGGGATTTGCCAGGGGTTTGTCAAAGGGTAATTGGGCTAAAAGCACCGCGAGCCGTAGCGTCGCGAACAGGGCTGGCGCCAAACAGGGTGACTTGCGACAATACCTCGATCATTGGCTTGAACAGTTCGGAACATGGCATGACCACCCCTATTATCCTCGCCTCAAGCTCGCCCTACCGCCGGGCCCTGCTGCAACGCCTGGGGCTGACCTTCGAGTGCATGACACCAGATATCGACGAAACGCCAAAGCCCGGCGAATTGTGCCCAGCCCTCGCCGCCCGACTCGCCCTGGAAAAAGCGGAAGCGATTGCCAAATCGCACCCAGATGCGCTGGTCATCGGCTCGGATCAAACCGCCAGTATCAAAGGGCAGCGCCTGAGCAAGCCGGGCAACCACCAAGTGGCGACTGCGCAACTAAAAGCCTGTGCGGACAATAGTGTGATATTTTATACCGGTCTTGCGCTTGTGCAGCACAAGCGCGGTTTTTCCCAGACCCGGATAGAGCCTTATACGGTGCATTTTCGTGCTCTGAGCGATGCGCAAATTGATGCCTATCTGCGCAAAGAACAGCCCTATGATTGTGCGGGCAGTTTTAAATGCGAAGGTTTGGGCATCAGCTTGTTCAAGGCATTGGAAGGGCGCGACCCCACCGCTCTTGAGGGGCTGCCGCTGATCGCCTTGACGGATTTGTTGGCCGAGGCCGGGGTCGATATACTCGATACAATTTCAGGCAAAACGCTGCGGCCGTGAGCGTGAAGCTATAACAAATTCACCAGTTTATCGATATCCAGCACAAACACATCACCTTTGGCCAGTTGAGCGCGGGCGATAACGAGGCAGGCGGTAAAATTCGATGGCGAAATGGGTGTAGGGACTGCTTTCATCCAGGCTTCGGCAAACCAGCAAACGACGGGATTCACCGGTGATGGGCTCGGGCAGCACATGCTTAAGCGGTTCAAAGGACACCAGCGGCACGGCCAGGCCGCGCCAGCTGATCACACCTCTGATCCATTCACTGCTGGCGGTGGGGGTTAAGGTGTCCACATGATAAATCACTTCCGCTACCACTGCGCTTGGCAAAATCAAGCTGCAGTTTTCGCGCCAGGGCACAATGTGAACCTGTACCTGACGTCCGCCCTGTTGTGCTGTGCCCTGTTCTGCTGTGTTAGCCATGTTGCTGCCCTTCAATCAGGTTGTGAATATGGCCGATCAACTCCGGCTCGTTAAAGGGTTTACCCAGATAGTGATGCACGCCCAAATCAAGCGCCTGCTTGCGGTGCTTATCACCAGTGCGCGAGGTGATCATAATAATTGGAATATCCTTAAACTCCGGCGTATTACTCATCTGCGCGGCCAGCTCAAAGCCGTTCATACGCGGCATTTCCACATCCAGTAACATCACCTCGGGAATGACATCCTGCAACACGGCAATTGCGTCCACACCATCTTTGGCCAAAACCACATCGAAACCGTTGTTTTCAAGTGTGTGCGAGGTGATCTTACGCACCGTGAGCGAGTCGTCCACCACCATGATCAGCGGACGTGCCTGTTTTTTCGCAGGCTCAACGGGTAGCAGGTGCGCATCGGCTATACGAGAGGCGTTTTCCAGCAAGGTGTTCAAATCCAAAACCAATGCGATATCGCCATTGGCCAAAATCGTGCTATCGATAAACCAGGGCAGATGTTTCAATTGCTCTACCACAGGCTGAACCTGAATTTCCGATGTGCCTACAAGCTCATCCACGTGCATGGCCAGAGTTTGTTGATCGTTCTCAAAGAACAGCACTGCGGCATCATCAGTACCGCTGAAATCACTGAGCTGGGACAAACCCAACAAACTGCCAAGGTGGTGCAGTTCCCGCTTCTCTGCTCCATACTGAAGCACCGGATGCTCGCTGGCATAGGCTTTTTTCAAGGTGTCCGCAGGTATTTTAACGATGGTGCTCACAGCGCCATGGGGAATAGCGTAAACATGGTTTGCGGCCTTAACCAGCAGAGCTTTGGTAATTGAACGCGAGGCGGGTAATCGCACCGTAAAACTGCTGCCTTTACCGGGTGTGGACGCGATGGACAGCGTACCGCCCAATTCACGCACACCATCGACCACCGCATCCATACCGATGCCGCGACCGGACAGTTTTGATACCTCGTCTACCGTGGTAAGCCCTGGGGTCAAAATCAAGCGGTAGATATCCTGTTCGCTCACTGCGGCGCCGGCATCAATCATGCCCTTGGCCACCGCGTGTTCGAGAATTTTGTCTCTATCCAGCCCCGCACCGTCATCGGAAACAACAATGACAATAGCGCCATTGTCCTGCTCCACAGACAACTCGACCAAGCCTTCCGCGTCTTTTTGCGAGCCGCGCTTCTCAGGTGTTTCAATGCCGTGAGCCACGGCGTTGCGCAGTAAGTGCTCAATCGGCACCAGCACTTTATTGAGTACGTGGCTGTCGATGCGAACATCCTGCCCCACCATATCAAAGCGCACCGCTTTACCCGTTTCACGACCCGCCATGCGAACAACGCGTTCAAGGCGCGCATAGAGCTGGCGCACCGGCTGCTGACGAACGACCAGCAATCTGTCGTGCATTTCCCTGGTACGCATCGCACCCGAAACTACCAGGGACTCGCGCTCGTCCAAAGACGAGCTCATCATGCCACCAATTGCAGCCAGATCGTTGACGGTCTCGCCTATAGCGCGAGAAATATGCTGCAAGGTCGAATAGTGATCCATCTCAAGCGGATCAAATTGCTTATCTTTTGCGCCGTGGTTATCCCGAACGCGAGCGATAATTTTTGAATCAGTCTCAAAATCAAGTAAAGCCAACTGTCGTTTCAAGCGCGCAATGGTCAACTCAAGCTCAGACAGGTTGTAGCGCTCCTTGGAATTTTTAGCCTCCATATCGCGGTGCGCAATATTGATATCGCCAGCCATGCGCACCAGTGTGTCAAGCAACACTGCCGAGACGCGAATGCGTTTGTCGCCACTGGTATCGATCTCACTCTGCAAAGTCGGTTTAGTAAAATGCGCCGCGCTGGCAGTGATTTCGGGCTCACCCTTTTTGACCTGCTCACCCTGCACTGCTGTGCGCAATTCCTGGCCATGCCAATCACCACCCTGACTGGCGAGGTTAACCGCCTCGATGATATCGTCCAGAGGCTCTGGTTCTTCACGCTTTTGCAAGGCATCGACGTAAAACTGCAGCCTGTCGATGGCATCGCGAGCCAAGTCCTGATTAGCCTGGGTGATTTCAAGGTCACCGGCAATCATTTTTTCATACAGCGACTCAAGAACGTGACTTAGGTCGGCCACCGCAGTCAAATTGGTCAGGCGCGCATTACCTTTTAAGGTGTGCAGCTGGCGCAACTGCATATCCAGCGCTTTACGAGATTGCGGTTCAGACAACCACTTGTCACAAGCGCTGTCAAGACGCTCCAGGTGTTCGTCCGCTTCCTCGAGAAACAGCTCCAATACGCCGAAGTTTTGCGTGGCTGCCGCCCGAGGCGACGCTGCCTCATTTGCAGCCAGCGGGGCATCGCTGCTGGCTGCGGTTTGCGCCACAGACACATCGCTTAGCAGCGGCTCATCTTTACTGAGTAATTCAGCTATTTTTACCGACAGAGCGTTGAACTTTTCGGTTTCTACGGACACCATGCGTTTTAAGTGCATTCTGTCCAGCACGGATTCAAGCATATCCCGCGCTTCTTCGATCAAATCAACAGTGGCGTCTTCGCTGGCATTGGCAGCGGTGATCAAGGTTTTTATCTCCCCGACCAGGGCCATCAACTCCATAAAGCGAGCGCGACCACTTTGCACTTGCAACTCGCCCAAATCCTGACTGAGGCTGCGCCGTATCGCGATATTCTCGCGATCTTCCCACCATGCATCAAAGGCGCTCTGCACGCGCTTGCGAACTTCTACCGTGTCCTGCAGGAAAGCCTCAATATCAGCTACCTGCTCGGCCTCCTGAGCATTGGAAGAAGGCCTGGGCGTCCAATCGCCAAGATGATCGCGCAGTGATTTAGCCCGCGCTTCTACGTCTGCAAGAAATTGTTCGCTCTCGACAATTTCCCGCGTATTGACGTTAATCAGTGCCAGCAAACGGCGTAGTAAGCTTGCCAACCAGCTCAACAAATCAACATCGGTATCGTCGACTTCGCTGCCGCAAGCGTTAATTTGCAGCATAAGTTTACTTACTGCGCCTGACATATGGGCAATGGTGTCGGCACCTGCCACATAGGCGCTGCCGTGCAAGGAATGCAGGGCTCTCAATAAACTGTCGGGCGCCGCGCACCGGCCATCGTAAGATTTTACGAACGACTCGATCATCTGGATATTTACGGTGGCTTCAGACACAAATACGTCTTTCAGACCGGGATCCATCTTGCAAATAACCCGCTCTTCCGCGGCAAATCGAACTCCGTCTGCTACCTGAGCACCGGCGTCATCTGTCGATACAGGTTCGCTATGAACACCTTTGGGGAAAATATTGGCACGGTGCTCAATAGCCTTCATTTCGTCTTCAGGCAAAGCACTGTCTTCGAACAGACGTTCTATGGCGATATGTAAGGTGGAAATAATCTCGTCAAACAGCATAAAAAGCTGGTGGTTTTCGTACACCAAGCCTTCCGTAACGCGGTTTAACAGACTTTCACCCGCACCAGCAAATTCCGATAACTGCGCCACACCCGCGACATTACTGGTACCTTTAATAGAATGGAAACCCAAACGTAAATCGCTAAGCACACGAGAGCTTTTAGTGTCGTTTTTCCAGGCGGTATAATTCGCCTTGACGCGTTCCAGTTCGCCCTCTATTTCCTCTTTAAACACGTCGAATACGGCGGGTTTTATCGAATCACTGGGCGCGTCCTCATCCAAAAGATGCAAATGAACATCTACCCATTGATGATCCTCAGATTCACTATCAGTAATATACAGATCAACTAATTCCGGAGCCTGCTCAGCCTCACCCTTTAAATAGTTTTCTATGTTGCGAATACGATCGTTAGGTAGTTCTTCTTTGTTTATCAGCGCGTGTGCCAGTTCCGGCAGCGTTTCAACGTATAAGTCTATCCAGGGGTAAGCACTTTCTGCAACGGCTTGACCATTGGGAAAAAAATCATCAATCCAGCGTGCATAATCCGCCAGCGGAATCATTTCCACTACCTCGGCGGCGTTCTCAATGGCTTTTACGCTCTGCTTTAAGGATTGCGCTGCGTAACTGTTATTTGGATTGCAGCGCCACTCCAAATGATATTGTGTGATCGCATCAAGCTCCTTAGCAACCTCATCCTTAAAGGCTTGATACACATACCCGGAGGTGATACTCCCATCGCTGACGCCCTCAGGCTCTGCGGAGGATTCGTCGTCTTTCTCTTGCGTACCGGCCTGCTGCCTGCACAGTGCCTGAGTAAAATCTTGTAAAAACGCTGCGCGATCAGGACTGCTTTCATCGCTCATTACCGTGGCAGAGAACTGCTCCAACAGGTTTATAATCAACGACAGGTCATCATCCCGGCCTTCTACATCACCACCTTGCTCAATTTGTGACAAGGCGCCGCGAATTGAATCGATCACTTGATAGGAAACCTTGAATTCCAAAAAGCGAAACAGGTTGGAGACCTTTTTCAAGCCGTGGCTAGCATCCAAAAACGCGCTGTAATTTTCGCGATCACGACAAAACTCGTCCAAGGACTTCGCAACCTTAGAGAGTTCTGTTTCAATGCCTTCTAAAACTAATTCTGTCATCTTTGGTTCCGATACCTAACCTGTCAACACACCGGGACAACAGTGGGAGCTGCAATGCTCCCACCCGCATCGATCCATTAGACCTTGTGTTTGTCTTGCTCGACCTGATCTTGTTCAGGCAGAGTGAACTCGGCAACAGACTTACGCAATTCCAAAACATTGCGCGCCAGGAAAACAGCGCCTTGATTGGTAAGCTTAATGTTGTTTGCCATTTTTTCCGTCACTTCCCGCACCGCCTGCAAGGTCTCACGTACACCGGTTGCTTTGAGAGATTGCATTTCCGCACTGGTAGACATCTCCTTCGAACTATCGGTTACTTTGCGCGATACGGTTTCAATCTTGGCGAGCACATCACCGGCGTGTTCAGCCTGACGCGCACCGTTAAGTACCGTGGTAATACTGGATTCCATAGACGAAACCGCTTCGGAGGTATCGGCCTGAATCGCGCTAATCAGTGATTCGATCTGCTTGGTCGCCCGGCCTGAGCGCTCCGCAAGGCGCTGTAGCTCATCCGCAACCAGTGAGAAACCGCGTCCTGCCTCGCCGGCGTTCGCCGCCTGCATGGATGCGTTCATCGCCAGAATATTGGTCTGGTCGGTGATGCCGTTAATCAGACCGATAATCGAGCCGATTTCCTGCGAGCTTTCACCCAAACGCTTAATCCGCTTAGAAGTACCTTGGATTTGCTCTCGCAAATCGCCCATCGCTTCCACGTTTTGATTGACCGCCCGACCACCCTGTGCCGCAAGCTCATAGTTGTGCACAGTCACTTGCGACAGGTCTTTGGCTTTTTCCGCCATCTCTTCCAGCGCTTCCAACATTTTTTGACTGGTCTTGCTGGCCGCAGACACATCGCGCACCTGTGAGCGCGCCGCACCGGTAAGCTCCGAAGTCAGGTACTGACTTTTCTTCGCCGCTTCTGACACATTCACGGAGGTCCGGTTAATGGAAGTCACCACCTCGCGCATCGACTCCACAGCCATGTTAATCGAGTCTGCAATCGCACCGGTAATATCATCACTCACCGTCGCTTCAATCGACAGGTCACCATCGCCCAGGCCGCTGATTTCACGCAGCAGCTTACGAATCGCCGCCTGATTGCGCTCATTCTCGTTTACCACACGCGAGGCATTGCTGCGCTGTGACACAAACAGATATACCACGGCAAGCAGAAGCAAGGCCGCCACAATAAACAGGCCCCAGACAATAAGAGGGGCGATGCGCACGCCCGCAAGTTCGATAACACCCGCATTATCGCGATAAAACTCAACCAGCTCAGTATCTATCGCCGCCATGTTGTCCACCGCCACAGACATCACCGCCGTGGCATCGTTTTGACGTAGCTCGCCATCTGCTTCCTGCTCGACACGCCCCAAGGCATTCACCGCCGGCAGTAACTCAACAACCATGGATAACAATTCATCGCGGTAGCGACTGATCGAATCGAGCTGTTTGGCCACCTCTTGTAAATTGGCTACAGTTTCATCGGAAAATCGGGTTTTACCGACGATATTCAAGGGGCCTTGTTCAAGCTCTGCCATCTCATCGGTGATTTGGGAGAGATGATCAAGTGCCAACACTGTGGTTGGGCCACCTTCTAATACCCGATGCAGGTTGGTTTCGATTTGCTGCACCAGATAGAGCTGGCGCGTGGCGTAGTACACCTGCATGCCCTTGCCGGTCTCAGCCATTGATTTGGCGGCGGCCTCAGCCGCCTCGTGCATTGCCGGCAACTGCTCAGTAATATCGCTGACGATACGATCAGCGCGCACAATCACCGACTGACTGGATAAAATCGAATTGACATGGGCGTTAACAGCTTCCCATGCCTGCTCCATTTCCTTGAGCTTGGGTTGAATTTTCGCAGGTGATGGCGGCAGGGATAAGCTTTCGTCACCATTGACCAATACGCCAGAAAGCTCCGCCATACGATTGCGCGCCTCGCGCAGCTTTACGAAGGAACTTTCGATACCAGAGCCAGACTCCACCGCGTACTTGTCGATTTGCTGCACCAGTACATGCTGTTCGTTCGCCGCTGAGAGGTATTTTTTGTAATCCGCTTTTTGGGTTTCCTGGCGGAAAAAGATAAATAATGCCAAGGCCAGTATCGCCAATAGCGACAGCGACAGCAGCGTACCCAAATCTAACTTACGCCGTGATAACAATCCCGCTGAATTTATCATTTCAAATCTTCCTCGTAATTACACAAGCGGCTTCAGCCGCCGTATTGTTTCCTGTGTTGCGAAGTGTTACTCCGCCCCAGTTTTCATTAAAAAGCGCCCGTCCTGCACCAGTGCAGCCATGCTTAATACCGGCCACAACTCCTGTTCGCTGGCTTGCGAAACGCTTTCATAGCAAAAATACTCCAGGCCCGAACGGCCTCGGCCCGTCTCATTGATATTGGCAATGGGGAAATACTGAATACCCAGCACATCCTGAACTAAGAATCCGTAGTATTTGCTCAGGTTTTTTACCACCAGTACTTTGTTGGTAACACCTTGAGTAACTGCATCACCGCCTAAAAACGCCTGCAAATCAGTAAGCGGCAACACCTCGCCATGATAATTGCACAAGCCCACCAACCAATCCGGCGTACCGGAGATCCGGGTAATGCGTTCCGGCCTGGGCATAACCTCGGTCAACTCATCCATGGAAGACACGACCTTGCGACCACTCAGCATAAAACCCAAACCGCGCCACTGGCCTTGCTGCTCCACCAATTCGGAGTCCGTGTTCAACATGTTCGCGGCACGTTCGTGCACAGCAATCAGTGCATCAAACACGGCTTTTGAGCTAATATCCATACTTGCACTCATTCTGTTCAGGACACGCCCTGTAGCAGCTCTGCTACTTTAACGCGAAACATTTTCGCATCGACCGGTTTAACCATATAGTCGGCAGCGCCCTGACTCAGCCCCCATTCAATATCGGTCTCTTGGCTTTTCGTTGTCACCATCAAAATAGGGATGTGCCTGGTGCGCGTATTGCGATGAATCTGCCGCGTGGCTTTAAATCCATTCATGCCAGGCATCACCACGTCCATCACTATAAGATCGGGCAAACTGCCGAGAGTCTGCTCCACGCTTTCCTCGCCACTGGAAGCCGTGAGTACGGTATGCCCGTCTTTTTTCAGCAACTTGCTCAAAACGTGTATTTCAGTTGGGGAATCATCTACGATAAGTATATTGGCCATGGCTCTTCTCCTCTCAAAACAAGTGTCAACTCATTTGAATATACATTAATTACCCGACAACAGCTTGCTGATAATGGCATTAAGTTCATTTTCATCAACGGGCTTGCCCAAGCAGCAATCGAAGCCTGCTTCCAGGCCTTTTTTTCGATCAGATTCACGATCATTGCCGGACAACATAATCAACGGAATCGCAGAATATAAACTGTGAGCTTTTAGCAACTTGCAGGTCTGATAGCCGTCTATACCCGGCATCATCACATCCATCAAAACAATATCAGGGCGATGCTCCACAATACTGGAAATGGCGTCGTAACCATCTTGTGCGAGCATCACTTCATACCCTACTGACACCAGGCGCTTGCGTGAAATAGCACGCACCATTTTACTATCGTCCACCACAAGCACACGGATGGATCTTTTTTGTTTCAAAGCGATCATATCCACGCCTTCTTTGAGTGGCGCGCAGCATTGCTGCGCGAAAGGGCTTATTTACGCAAAGCTTTTTTGAAGTAAAACTCTTTCAAGTTGTCTAGCTCTTTCTCCAGGCTGGAGGTCGAGGCCAGGACAATTACCGGCAGAGTGCCTTGCTCGATACCCACATAAAACTGCTCGGCAATAGGCCAGAATTCGTTGATTTTTCGAACGCTGGACGCTTGCGTAGCGTGATATCCCTTGTTTTTCGACAACTCCGCCAGGCCCGTTTCAAATTCGACAACTGCCGCGCGCACCTGCGTGACATTAACCTCATCGCGCAAACCCGAGTAATGGGAAATATAGTATTTGTTGACGCGCTCAAGCAGCAGCTCCATGCGCTCTATCAACAACAGCATATTCTCCGCATCATTCGCAGCATCTCTGTGCTTACTGACGATCAACTCAGCACCTTCCAGTAGAGACTCACCCAGGTCGATAATCAGTGCGCCGTTCTCCAGGGAGAAAGGCTCGGTAATCACACTTTCAAGGTCTGACAGAGTGAATTTAAAGAAAGACAATATATTGCGCTCTTCACTACTCAAGTTCATACCACCAAGAGACTTGATGCTTTTACGCAACACCGACATGTCCTGGTCTATTTCTTTTTTCGCGACGGCGGCGCGAATGCCTTTGCCGCGATAAAAGTAAGCTTTGGGAATGCTTTGGCTGACAAACTCAATGGCTTCTGCTGTTTCAAGCAACTTCAACTGCTTGGCATCGGAGGCAACGGCTTGACTTGTGCCAAAACCTGCTGCGCCTATCAGCACACACGCTACGAGGATTTTCTCTAAAAACTTCATTCTACCAACTCCTGCTCTAACTTAAGGATTTCACGAATCTCGACAAACACATCAGACAATATTTTTTCCGCACGTGTAGGCATAAAGCGACCGGACTTGCTGTTCGCCATAAAACCAAACACCAAAAACCTGTCGTCAATCGTTTTCAGGCGCTTTTTAATCCCAGGTGAAACGAGACTATCCGGCGCCTTAGACAAATCGGCATACAGGGCTTCGAAGTGATTAATAGTCTCTTCTACATCATCATAGTAGTGACTATTTTCAACGCCCCAGGCTTTTAGCATATAAAGCGCGCCCAAATGCTGTGTGTCCATACCCAGTTCAGATACTTCAACCACGTACTTCTCACCTTCGATCTGAGTTTGCTCCGCCAGTGCGAAAGCGAGAGTTTCACATTTCTTGGTAAATTCGGCAACGGTGTCACGCAATTTTGCCGCTTTGCCGACCTCAGGTTTAGAAAGAAAATCTCCTTTTATACCATTCCAAATATCCGCCAACTCCTGGGTTTTCACCTTCAGATCGCCAACATCGTGGCTTATTACGTCGGCGATATATTTATCAATGGTGGCTGCACCATTTTTCAGGTCTGTTGCGGGGTCGTGATAAGTCACTCCCATGCCAACCATGGCGTAGTCTTTTAACACGCGGTTAGCCAACATGCAGATATCGGCAATCTCGTGAACATCCGTCGCCGAAGCACGGGCAGATACTTCCATACCCATCAGCGCTAACAAAAACCACACTAAAAATTTACCTGCGGTCACCTTGCGCGCCCGCTTTCGATTACTTTGCCTCACCCTGAACACCTCCTACCATTACTCTGCAATAAAAACGACTTAAAACATCAACACCAGTGACAGGCCGTATACGTCAACGTGATCGCCGTCGACAAAATCACGGTTATAGGCAACACCCACACCAAAATTGTGATTGATGTGAAATTCGTAACCTACACCTAAGCGATACATGGTTTCATCATAGGAGTGGTGACCACCGACTGATTCCTCACCGATACCAGCGCCCAGACGCAAACCTTTCCAGGGATGCAGATAAACCATGCCTAAAATCGCGTCCACCCCATAACCGTGGTGAGCATCGTTTGAATCTTCATAATTAAGACCGACGCCCCACTGACTATTGATACGATATTCATATTCAACACCGTAAATCATTTCGGTTTCGTGATCAGCCTTGCGCTCACCAGCGAATACGCCGAGAGCGTGATGGCTAAAATGGGTATCATCTGCTGCCTGTGCAAGATTAACTTGCGTCATCGCAGCAACCATAGTGCCTGTTGCCAGCAGTTTGAATAGTGTCTTGTTCATTTTGCTTTTCTCCTTAAGGAAGGTAAAATTTGTATCCGTCATATTGCTTGTTCCAGTGTGACTTTCAAGAATTGGAAAGTGAAACAAATAATGGAGATTTCTCCAAAAAGCTGCAGCTATTTCTCGCAAGATGTGAACCAGTTGGCAGTTTGCGATTTTGTCCGGGCAGGCAGCGATGTATCAGTGACGCTTTTAGGCTCATTTCACAAAAAACCTGTGAAGAAAACCTGACCTAAAAAATGGAACGACAAATTATTGGCGGATAAATATTACACACCGAACCAGGGCTCACTGCCAGAGAGGATATTACATCAATTCGGTGATTTTTTCGCTAAAATTCCAGTTGCTGATGAACCACTCAGGCAGGGCGCGAACCCGCTGGGCACGGGGTGTGCGCTAGGCAAGTGAACACGCCGCCACCAGTGCGGGCAACTCATCGAGACCATCAATAACCGCAAGCGCTCCACTGTTGCGGAGTTGATCCACCGAATGTACCCCGTAGCTAACGCCGATACAGGGCATGTCGATGGCGGTGGCCATATCCAGGTCGTAGGTGGTATCGCCCACCATAAGCGCCTGAGAAGCGCTCAAATTCAGCTCACTCAGCAACTCGCGGAGCATCTGCGGATGCGGTTTAGAGCGGGTTTCGTCCGCAGTGCGAGTGGCATCGAAGAAGTCGGCAAGATCCAGAGCATCGAGAATACGATTGAGCCCGCGCCGACTTTTGCCCGTTGCCACCGCCAGCTTGTAGCCCGAGTCGCGCAGGCCGGTGAGCACAGACATGGCATTGGGAAACAGTTCAGGCAAATTCTGCTCCTGGGCGATATAGTGCCTGGAATATGCCTCTACCACCGTTTCCCATTGCGCCCGAGACGCGGAAGGAAACAAGCTCTGCACCGCCTCCAGCAAGCCAAGACCAATAATATTGCGTACCGCAGCGTCGGGCAGCGATGGCATGTCCGCCTCTAGAATCGCGTTTTGCATTGCCCGCACTATATGTGCCTCGGAATCACACACCGTGCCATCCCAATCGAAAATCACTAACCCGGATGTTTCACCAGTAAATGGAATTTTCGGACAAAAGGACAAAGAAGGTTGTTCAGACATCATGAAAAGCGTAGCGGTAGCTACAGTTTGAATGATTTTGGGCAAGATTCGAAGTCATTTTTTTCGAAAAACCATTTAGGCACATTTTGTACATTGGCTTTTGTTGTCACTCATAATATAACTCATTGATATTAAATAAAAAACAGAAGAGCAGCCGCCGTACTGGTGAAATATCCGGGCTAACATCTCAGTACTCCAAACGATCAATGATATGCTGCAAATGGCTGTCCAGGGGCGCACTTACACTTCGTCGCTTACCCTCAACGTCAAAGTGAAGTTCACTGGCGTGCAGAAATAGACGCTTTAGACCCAGCGATTTAGCGACCTGCTCGGTGTGCTCGGTGCTGTATTTGCTGTCTCCAAGCAGCGGAAACCCCTGGTGACGCGCGTGCACACGGATCTGATGAGTGCGCCCCGTCACCGGGCGGGCTTCTATCAAAGTCGCGCCGTGAAAACGCTTTACCACGGAAAACTCAGTGAGCGACGGCTTGCCCTCGGCAGACACGCGCACCATGCGCTCGCCAGAACTGAGCACGTTTTTCTCAAGCGGCGCGCTGATCTGGCGGACTCGCGCGGGCCAACGCCCCGCCACCAGGGCCAGATAGCGCTTGCTCATCGTGCCCTCACGCAATTGGCGGTGCAGGTCTTTGAGCGCCGAGGCTTTGCGGGCGATCAGCAGACAGCCCGAGGTGTCCTTGTCCAGCCTGTGAACCAACTCCAGATAACGCTCCTGCGGACGCTGCTGGCGCAGCGCCTCAATCAAACCAAAATTCAGCCCGCTGCCCCCGTGCACCGCTAAACCAGACGGCTTATTCACCACTAACACGCCAGGAAAACTGGCAAGCACCGCCTGCTCCAGGGTGTCTTTCCAGTGTGCAGGCACAGGCTGCGGCGCACGTGGGTCTGCCTGGCGCACTGGCGGAATCCGCACCTGGTCGCCATGTTTAAGGCGATAATCGGCCTTTGCCCTGCCCTTGTTGACCCGAATCTCACCCTTGCGCAGCGCTTTGTAGATGCGCCCCTTGGGCACGCCCCTCATTACGCGGGCCAAATAGTTGTCCAGGCGCTGACCGTCACTGTTTTCATCCACCGTTTCGAAGCGCACCGCCATCCTCGGCGCAGCGCCTGTCTCATCTTTCATATAAAAGCCAATCTAAGTCGTTGATGAAGCAATAAATTGCTGCTATATTGCCGCAGTGTGCAGAATCTCCCGCATGCAGCAAGAGGTCAGATACAGCCTCCCGTATTGTCACCGCCTGGTTCAGAACCCCCTGTAAGACGGTGAGCTGGTGCTGAAATAAGCGCCCCAGCATTGGCTGGCACACAAAGAAACACACAACAGCCCATCGCCGCCTCCATGACAAAGCGCGGCGCTCGGCACACAGTAACCGCGCAGATTCTGCCGGATGAGAATGACGAACATACAAGGGCGTGGCCTGCGCAAAATGCAGACACTAGCAAATAAGCTCCGGCCATGCCAGCGCCTTGATACAAGCAGCGGTGCTTGCCTATACCTGTGCCGCAGTATTATTGGGCTTCTATATTGCCCGCGACGCTCTCGCGATGTTAGCTGGTGGTTCTCACCCGATATGCCTGCGCCTTTTTGCAAGGCACTAATTTCATGAAAAAAATGCTGATTAACGCAACGCATGCCGAAGAGCTGCGCGTTGCCATGGTTGATGGACAACGACTTTACGACCTCGATATCGAAAACCGCACCCGCATTCAAAAAAAATCCAACATCTACAAAGGCAAAATAACCCGGGTTGAACCCAGTCTCGAAGCGGCTTTTGTTGAATTCGGCGCCGAGCGCCACGGCTTCCTCCCCCTGAAAGAAATCGCTCGCGAGTATTTCTACCAAAACCCCAAAGACGTCGAAGGCCGCGCCAAAATTCGCGACCTGGTCAAGGAGGGCACGGAAATCATCGTGCAAGTTGACAAAGAGGAGCGCGGCAACAAGGGCGCCGCACTTACCAGCTTTATCAGTCTCGCGGGACGCTATATGGTGTTGATGCCTAACAATCCCCGCGCCGGCGGCATTTCCCGCCGCATTGAGGGCGAAGAGCGCGCCGAACTCAAGGAAGCAATGGCCGACCTTGATATTCCGGCCGATATGGGCGTCATCGTACGCACCGCCGGAGTGGGACGCTCAACCGAAGAGCTACAAGCCGACCTCAGCTATCTGGTCAATCTCTGGCAGGCGGTGAGCAAGGCCGCCGGCGAGGTTGCAAGCCCCGCCCTGCTGCTGCAGGAAAGCAATGTGATTATTCGCACAATTCGCGATTATCTGCGCGATGATGTCGGCCAGGTTACCCTGGACTCAGAAGAAGCTTATCATCAGGCATTGGACTTTGTGTCACAAGTCATGCCACAGTTCAAAAACCGTATTCGCCTGTACGAAGACAGCATTCCGATGTTCAATCGCTTTCAGATCGAAAGTCAGATTGAAACTGCCTTCCTGCGCGAAGTGCGCCTGCCCTCTGGTGGCTCTATCGTCATCGACCCCACCGAGGCGCTGGTGTCTATTGACATTAACTCCGCCCGCGCCACCAAGGGCTCGGACATCGAAGACACCGCACTGCAAACCAATTTAGAAGCCGCGGATGAAATTGCGCGACAACTGCGTCTGCGCGATATGGGCGGCCTGGTAGTCATTGATTTTATCGATATGCTGGCATCTCGCAATCAGCGCGCGGTGGAAAACCGTATGCGCGAAGCCCTGGGAGTGGATCGCGCGCGCGTACAAGTGGGCAAAATATCACGCTTTGGCCTCCTGGAGATGTCGCGCCAACGCCTGCGCCCTTCCCTGGGCGAAACCAGCACCAAGGTCTGCCCACGCTGCTCGGGTCAGGGCACTATACGCGATACCAAATCTCTTGCGCTGTCTATTTTGCGCCTGGTAGAAGAGGAAGCCATTAAAGACCGCAGCGCTGAAATTCGCGCGATTGTACCGGTCAGCGTAGCCGCTTACCTGCTCAACGAAAAACGCAGCGACTTATCCGACATCGAAGCCCAGACCAAAACCCGTGTTATCGTCGTACCCAACGCCAACATGGAGACGCCCCATTTCGATGTGCAGCGGATGCGTGATGATGAACTGGACGGTCAGCCTACAGTCAGCTATAAAATTGAGCTACCCGAGGCGGAATCCGAAGTCGTCGCCGAACCCCGTCGCCCGCAACCCAGTGTGCAGCAGGCCGCCGTACAAGTGACGCGCCCCCCTGCTGCCCCCGCGCCTGCACCCAAAACAGCAGACGTTGCCAAGACAGCCGCGGGTGCGGTTGGTATTGGCGCCTTGTTAAAACGGTGGGTGGGCGCTCTGATGGGCTCGACCCTAGAAGCCGAACAGGAGCAAACCAAGGACAAGGGCAAGGGCAAGGGCAAGGACAAAAACAAGTCCAAGCAGGACAAACGCGGCGGCAACAACCAGCGCCGCAACGGCAATCGTCAGCGCAATGAACGGGATAACGGCCGAGACGGTAACAAACAACGCGGCAACGGCAACAAAAACAAGAACAAGCAGGAGCGCAACGGCCAGCAGGATGAGCAACAGGGTAACAACCGCTCGCGTAACCGCGCGCCGCAAAACCGTCGCCGCAACCAACGCGATACCAACCGCGATACGTCTCAGCATTCGCAAAACGAGACGCAAACGCCCTCAGCAAACAAAGCCGAGCGCGATGACAAACCACGCCATCGCCCCAGCGATCAGCGCCACGACGACAATCGCAGACGTCGTAAGCGCGCGCGCCCCGACGGTGATGCGCAGCAACAGGATCTGCAAAAACTCACCCAAAAACCGGACAAAGCCGCTGCCGAGGCCGCGGGTGAAGCACAAGCCGAGCAGAGCAAACCAGAGCGTGAGTCCGCACCGGTAAAAGCCAAAAAGCCAAAGTCAGAAAAAAAGGGCAAACGGCAAGATCCGGCGAAAACACCTGAGGCGCCCCAAGCTGTCGAGCCGCAAGCACCTGAAACCGATGCGCTACGCTCCGATGCTGCAGCCAAAGCGCAAGCGGCCGCCCTGGCTGTTGCCGCCGCTGAACTCAGCACCATTGAGCGCGCCACTGGTGTGCAACCGCAGCCAAGCCCCGAGGCCTTGGCCGCAGCCGAGCTGGACGCGATAGAGACTTCCCCGTCCAGGCAAGAGGCGGAACGCTCGCAACAGGATGATGCTGTACTTGAGAGCGCAGCGCCCAGCGCATCAGAGGTCGAGCTCAAAACAGGAGTCAGCGAAGATGGCCGTGCGCTAAACGATCCCCGCAGCGCGCCCAGACCCGTGACTGAGCTTGGCATTGCAACGCAATCGTTTAGCCTGTTTAGCGACACGGTCGCGCCCGCGGTGGAAGCCAATACACGCTTTGTGCCCCGCGCTGGCAACGACCCCCGTGGCCCGCTTCCCAGGCCTGCGCAGGTACCTGACGAGACGGCCTGATGTGGGTCGTCAACGTCAGTGAGGTTAAGAAAATACAACAAGGCTCTTGTCACCGGCGAAGCAATCGGTATAATCCTCGCCTTCGCTAACGCCGCGGTGCGGCATATACAGTGCGAAATTCGGTGGGCTGGCTGAGTGGTCGAAAGCGGCGGTCTTGAAAACCGTTGAGGCGAGAGCCTCCCGGGGTTCGAATCCCTGGCCCACCGCCATTTTTTTTGCCGCAGCGCCTGGCGTTGCGGTTTTTTTTGCCTGTTTGTTTTCCCCTCCCCTTTTGCCAGACATCATAAAATCAGCCCCTCTGCCCTGTGGGGAGAAGCGCGAGTGCATGGAGTGCGAGAGAGGAAGGACTGCGTTTCACGCAAAAACCCTGCCCCCTCTCAAGCCGCCAGTGTAAATTGTGCTAGAATTCGCCTCCCTTTGTCGGGTATCGGCGCTGCCGATACCGTGCCCACACCCTATCCGGAATGCAAAATGAGCAACATATCAGCCTTTGAACAAGCCTTGAACAATCGTATTTTGGTGATTGATGGCGCGATGGGCACGATGATTCAGGCGGCAAAGCTCGAAGCCGGGGACTATCACGGCGAGCGCTTTGTCGATCACGATGTCGACTTAAAGGGCAACAATGACCTGCTCACCCTCACCCGCCCGGATGTGATCGCCAATATTCACCGCGCCTACCTCGATGTTGGCGCGGATATTATCGAAACCAACACCTTCAATGGCACGGGCATCGCCCAGGAAGACTACCGCTTAGGCTATCTCGCCAGAGAGCTAAACTTAGAGGCCGCGCGCATCGCCCGGGAAGTCGCCGATGAATACACGGCAAAAACCCCGGACAAGCCGCGCTTTGTAGCGGGGGTGCTTGGCCCCACCCCAAAAACCGCGTCTATTTCCCCCGATGTCAACGACCCCGGCGCACGCAATATTAGCTTTGATGAACTGGCGCGGGACTATTTGGAGCAGACCCTCGCGCTGATCGAGGGCAAGGTCGATATACTGCTTATCGAAACCATTTTCGATACCTTAAATGCCAAGGCCGCTATTTATGCCATAGAGCAGGCGCGGGAACAAACCGGCGACGACATTCCGGTGATGATTTCCGTGACCTTCTCCGACACCAGTGGCCGGGTGTTGTCAGGCCAAACTCCAGAGGCCTTCTGGGCCTCTGTCGCCCACGCCAAACCCCTGGTTGTCGGCACTAACTGTGGGCGCCGCTTCAAAGAGGTTCGCCCTTTTGCCGAAGCACTGGCAAACGCGTCCGACTGCTATTTTTCCGGCCATTTCAATGCGGGCCTGCCCAACGCTTTTGGCGAATTTGATGAAACCCCCGAGATTATGTATGAAGACCTGCGCGGCTTTGCCGAACGCGGTTTTTTAAACATCGCCGGTGGCTGCTGCGGCACAACGCCTGAGCATATCGCTGCGATTGCACGCGCGGTCGAGGGTCAAAAACCCCGCTCCCGCCCGCAACGCGAGCCTGCCTGTCGCTTAAGTGGTTTGGAAGCACTTAACATCACCAAAGACAGTTTATTTGTCAATGTGGGCGAGCGCTGCAATGTCACCGGCTCGGCGCGTTTTAAGCGCTTAGTGTTGGAAGGCGATTACGACACCGCACTGGATGTGGCGCGCGCCCAGGTGGAAGACGGCGCCCAGATCATCGACGTGAACATGGACGAAGGCATGTTAGATGCGGAAAATGCCATGGTCACGTTCTTAAACCTTGTCGCAAGCGAACCGGATATTTCTCGCGTACCCATCATGGTGGATTCGTCCAAGTGGTCGGTGATCGAGGCGGGCCTGAAATGTATTCAAGGCAAGCCCGTGGTCAACTCCATCAGCTTGAAAGAAGGCGAAGCACCGTTTATTGAAGCCGCCACCCAGTGTTTACGTTATGGTGCGGCGGTTGTTGTTATGGCCTTTGACGAAACCGGTCAGGCCGACACGCTGGCGAGAAAAATTGAAATCTGTAAACGCTCATACGATATTTTGACCACCGTCGTCGGCATGAGCGCCAACGATATTATTTTTGACCCCAATATTTTCGCGGTCGCCACCGGAATTGAAGAGCACAACAATTACGCGGTGGATTTTATCGAAGCGGTGCGCTATATCAAAACTGAATTGCCCGGCGCATTGGTCAGCGGTGGCGTAAGCAATGTCTCCTTTTCATTTCGCGGCAACAACCCGGTACGCGAGGCGATCCACTCGGTATTTTTATTCCACGCTATTGGCGCAGGCATGGATATGGGCATCGTCAACGCCGGTCAGCTTGCGGTGTACGATGAATTGCCGAAAAACCTGCGCGATGCGGTGGAAGATGTGGTACTTAACCGCAACCCAGGCGCAACCGAAACCCTGCTGGATCTCGCCCAGGAATATCGCGACAGCGGCGACAGCGGTGCGGCTCACAAGAACGCTTTGGCATGGCGGGAATTGCCGGTTGCCAAGCGCCTGGAACACGCCCTGGTCAAAGGCATTAACAGCCATATTATCGAAGATACCGAAGAGGCTCGTTTAGCCTTTGCCAACCCCATCGAAGTGATTGAAGGCCCGCTGATGGACGGTATGAATGTGGTGGGCGATTTATTCGGCGCAGGTAAAATGTTTTTACCACAGGTGGTAAAAAGCGCGCGGGTCATGAAGCAATCGGTGGCCTATTTGCAGCCCTATATTGAAGAAGGTAAGGCCGCGGGTTCCAGCAACGGTAAAATACTGCTGGCCACGGTGAAAGGCGATGTACACGATATTGGCAAAAATATTGTGGGGGTAGTGCTGCAGTGCAATAACTTTGAAGTGATCGATATGGGCGTGATGGTATCTTGCGAAGATATTTTACAACGCGCCCAGGAAGAAGACGTGGATATGATTGGCCTTAGCGGCCTGATCACTCCGTCACTGGATGAAATGGTACACGTTGCCAGTGAAATGCAGCGCTTAGGCTACGAAATACCGCTTTTAATCGGCGGTGCAACCACTTCCAAAGCCCATACGGCGGTAAAAATTGAACCGCAGTATTCCAACGACGCCGCGGTATACGTACCCGATGCTTCGCGGGGTGTGGCTGTGGCCAGTCAATTATTGGGCGCGGGAAAACCCGCCTTTGTGGCCGAGCGCAGAGGCGAATACCAGGGCGTGCGTGAACGTGTCGCTGGCAGGAAGCCCCGAGCGGCATTACTCAGCTACGAAGATGCAACACGCAACGCACCGCAGTTTGACTGGCAAAACTACCAATGTGTTGTGCCACAGTTTCTCGGCCTGAAAGTGCTGGATGACTATCCCCTGGAAGCATTACTGGACACACTGGACTGGACGCCGTTTTTTCTCACCTGGGAACTCGCAGGAAAGTACCCGCGCATTCTTGAAGATGAAATTGTCGGCCAGCAAGCCAAAGATTTATTTGCCGACGCACAGCTCATGCTTAAGCAAATTATCGAAGAAAAATGGCTGAGCGCCCGCGCGGTGTTTGGCTTTTGGCCAGCCCAGCAGGAAAACCACGACGATATTCGACTGTTTACTGACGACAAGCGCGACACAGATTTAGCCATCTTGCACCATCTGCGTCAGCAAACCCAAAAACCCGCGGACAAACCCAACCTGAGTCTGGCTGATTATGTGGCGCCCGCAGACAGTGGCTGCAAAGACTATGTCGGCGGTTTTTGTGTGACCGTTGGTCACGGCGTGGAGGAACGGGCAGCAGCGTTTGAGAAAGATCACGACGACTACCGCTCCATCATGTTAAAAGCACTGGCAGACCGCCTCGCCGAAAGCTTCGCGGAGCATCTGCACCAGCGCGTGCGCAAGGAGTTTTGGGGCTATGCGCCAGACGAGCACCTCACTAATGAAGACCTGATCCGCGAAAAATACCGCGGTATTCGCCCGGCCCCCGGTTACCCGGCCTGTCCGGATCACACCGAAAAAGCGACCTTGTTTAAACTGCTGAACGCGCCTGAAAACTGCGGGGTAAACCTGACCAGTAGTTTCGCCATGTTCCCGGCAGCCTCAGTGAGCGGCTGGTATTTCGCCCATCCAGAGGCGCGTTATTTTGCGGTGGGCGGTATAGGCAATGATCAGGTCGAATCCATTGCCAAACGCAAGGGTCTCAGCACAGAGGAAATGCAACGCTGGCTGGCGCCGAATTTAAATAAAATCTGATAACCAGCAGCCAAAGGATAAGGTCGGAACGGAAAAGCGGAGTGTTGCAGCGCTGTCGTTTGACCTCGACAGGCCGCTGCACCTGGAAAACACCCTGATGATACAAAGCGGTTACAATAATATTGCCATTTAACCCGGATATTGCACCAGTAAATGCTGTTTTTGACATAAGCTGTTGGCGTTATTAAACAGCATAAGAGCTAGCCCGTGCTGGTGAAATATCCGGGTTAACTACCAACGCCTGATACGCCAGACAAAGAGAATGACAATAATACCCAATAGGCCGAGGCTCGCCGGTGCAGACAGGTAGATACTATCGGCGAATACCATCAGTACCCGCAACGCACTTAAACTGCCGTTGACGGATCTGCCACTCAGGTCGACTGACAAGGTGTCGCCAACCGTGGCCAGTATAGAATCCGCATAGCGGTTACTGCTTGCGGCTAACACAGCCGCGCTCAGGCTTGTCAAGGCACTGCTGGGCACAGAGCTAAAAATAAAACCGCTTCTACTCGCGGCACTGCGCCAATTGGAACAGAATAAGTCCCGAGTATCGCTGCTGGCGCAGTGACCTTGGTTGATATTGAAAATAATCGCTTCTTCCGCGATGTCAATATTATCTAAAACACGTCTGGTCGCCAGGCAAAACGGATTTTGACGCTGCCACTCAATTCCAGCGACAACAATGCTGTCACCCTTTGCCAGAACACGACCTTGAAATTGCTGATACACATCCACGCTGCTGCCAATCAGATCGGCACGCGCGTCGTTGTTCGAAAGAACAATTCCAAGCAATAGCGCCAGCATTGGCAAAATGGTCTTCATGACTATGACACTCCTTTTTACGGTGGGGCAAACATACCCTGCACCAAAAAGGCAACCAAGTGTCACGCACCACTTTCGAGAACCGCATCACAGTTTTTGTGGAGATTTCCGGTTTTTATCGAAATACATGCCTACGGGGTGATGAAAAAACGAGATGAAAAACACGCACCCACAAAAAAACCCGCTGCGAGAACGGGCTTTCTAAAGACACTGAGAAAACCTACTTGGCTTTTTTCAGCTTCTTCTTCAGGCCTTTTAACTTGCCTTGTTGCTTAGAGATCTTAGACTTACACGCTTTAACTTCCTTTTTCAAAGCTTTTGCTTTTTTCTTAGCCATGGGCATTTCTCCGTTTGTCAATCAAAGTTACACGTTTAGCGAAAAAACCAAACGCCATTAAACGGTCAGGTAGCAAAAACACCACCAAATAAGTCGCTTAACGGTACCAATCATATGATACCCCCGCAGAATTGCAAGGACTATTTACACACAATACTGCAAAACAAGGCTTCACTTATCATCGTTATGGGCGGGTTTTGATACTTAGCGGTGAAAGTAATCCACAATTTGCCGTGCTAGCACGGCTGAAATACCGGGCACTTTTTGCAGCTCTTCTGGCTCAGCGTTTTCAACACCTGCTGCGCTGCCAAAATGGCG
>PDSN01000122.1 GCA_002748505.1 Gammaproteobacteria bacterium
CGTAAAGAACGCGAACTCACATCAGCACTACTTCACCCAAATTCACGCCCACCCACAACCAGACCAGCGCCTCCCCAAGCTGCGGCATGTTAAACCAGAGGGGCAGCGACTCTTCAAAATGTGGCCACAAAACGCCCGCCAGCCCCAGCAGCGCGAGAAACAACAGCACAGCCCTGGACATCGGGCGATTTATTTTTCGCCAAAGCATCATTGTTCTCCCGTCTGTGAAGCGTTGTCCGATCACCCCGGCAGTGTGCAGGCTGATACAAAAACCGCCTGACTAGCAGGCGGTTTGGATTAGAGTTTTGAAAACTCTTTATTGAGCTGGTATTGGCGCGAGGTCACATAGGACTCCATACTCTCCACGCGGCGCAGTGCATTGTCGAGACGCTCGCGGGCGATTTTCAACCGCGCTGCGCTGTCCTCGGAGTAACGAAACACCTTGCGCGGGCGATACTCGTGCGCGTACTCGTCGTATTCCATTTCAGCACCGGCGCGGCCATCGGGAGCATATTCTTCGGAAAAACCTTCAGGGCGCGGCCTGGGACTTAACAAAATCCATGCGCCGATATAGGCGTAGACGGCAAACATATTGAGAAACAAAAACGCCGCCACCCACATCAACCGCACCACCCAGTGAGCCACTTCCCAATGATCCGCCAGACCCGCCGACACGCCGGCAATTTTGCCCTCGCGACTGTTGCGGTACAGGTTCATACCCCAGCCCGCCCTGCTGCGGGCGCGTAAACCGCGCAGGCCATCGTTGCGCTGTCGTTTATAGCCATAACTCATAACCTATCTCCTTGTTCAGTAGACTGGGATTCCCGATGCACGGCACTATCGCGCCAGTGGGCGTGGTACTCATCCAAAATCGATTCCAACGTACTAATCCGTGCGGTGAGCTTGTCCACGGTCTCCAGCATATGCTCGATGGAATCGCGGTCTTCCGCGCTCAGGCTGCGCGACGAACGATTCACACTGCGGTAGTGCAGTACAATCCATATCGGCGCCACGACGACCATAAACAAAATGCTCGGCACGAACATAAACTCCAAAACGCTCATTGTTTTTTCTCCTTGGCGGTTTTATAAGCCTGCTATCATAGCAGGCCGTAACGAAAGGCATGGTGAGAGCACTAAGCCTGGCCTCCGCCCTGTTTACCGCCAAGCTCCGCCTTTAAGCGCTCGATCTCGCTGGTGATGGCTTCGTCATCTTCCAGCGCGTTGATCTGCGCGGCCAAATCCGGCGACACATCGCGCCCCAAATCCATGGATTCAAGCTGACCCTCCAGATTGTCCATACGGCGTTCGAATTGCTCAAAGCGGGCAAACGCCGTGTCCAGGGCATCGCGGTTGATCTGGGTTTTCACCTGGATACGCGACTGCACGGTTTGCGAACGCATCAGCAGCGCCTTTTGCTTGGCCTTGGCATCGCTCAGCTTTTGCTGTAGCTGGCTGATCTCGCCGTTTAGCTGCTCGATGTGTTCATCGGTCAAGGCCAGTTCCGTGCGCACAGCTTCAACTTCCTCTTCAATGGCGTGTTTCTCCTGTAGTGCCGCGCGGGCTAAATCCTCACGGTTTTTGCTCAATGCCAGACGCGCTTTTTGCTCCCAGCTCTGCGCCTCCCTTTGCACGGCCTCGAGACGGCGCGCTGCAGCCTTGCGATCGGCGAGAACTCTGGCAGATGAAGTGCGAACCTCTACCAGGGTGTCTTCCATTTCCTGAATTATCAGACGAATCATTTTTTGTGGATCTTCCGCAGAATCCAACATCGCGTTCAGGTTGGAATTAATGATGTCGCTCATGCGAGAAAAAATACCCATGGTGTTACTCCTTTTGGTTGTCGAACGCCTTAAGTAATACAGTAATCGTGCCAACTTTTTCAACACATTGTTTTTTAAGGGCTTTTACAAGATCACAAGAAAAACTCTTGCAAGCAAACATTGAAATAAGGTTATTTTCACCTTATATTTAGGTTTATATCACCTATTTAGGCAAAAAATACCATGCAAAGACAGGACGCTGCGATTATCGGCAACTCCGCTGCTCTGGCACATACGCTGGATCACGTCTCGCAGCTTGCCAGCATCAACCGTCCCGTCCTGGTACTTGGCGAGCGTGGCACGGGTAAGGAACTGATCGCCCAACGCCTGCACTATCTGTCGCCCCGCTGGGACGGCCCGCTTATCAAGGTCAACTGCGCGGCAATTGCCGAATCACTGCTGGAATCCGAGTTGTTCGGCCATGAGCCCGGTGCCTTTACCGGCGCAACGCGCAGCTACCAGGGGCGCTTCGAGCGCGCCGATGGCGGTACATTGTTTTTGGATGAGCTCGGCACCATGAGCCAGGGTCTACAGGAAAAACTGTTGCGCCTGTTGGAATACGGTGAATTTGAACGCCTAGGCGGGGCGCGCACCCTGCAAGTGGATGTGCGTGTGGTAGCCGCCACCAACGCCGATCTTCGCGATATGGGCGAGCGCAAAGCCTTCCGCCCCGACCTGCTCGACCGCTTGAGCTTTGATGTGATTCATCTGCCCGCCCTGAAGCAGCGGCGCGAGGACATCCCCGAGCTTACCGAACACTTTGCCACCCGACTGTGCGCCGAACTGGGCTGGGACTTATTCCCAGGCTTCACCCCCAGTGCCCAGCAGGCCCTGCACGACTACGACTGGCCGGGTAATGTGCGGGAGCTGAAAAACGTGGTGGAGCGCTCTATCTATCGCTGGCAAGATCCCGAGCAGGCGGTGGGCACTGTGGTTATCGATCCGTTTATCTCCCCCTACGAGACTGCCCCGACGACCACCGCAAAAGCAACACCGCAGAACAAAGCCAGCAGGCTTGAATCGCGCGCCGAAACCAAACAAAAAAACCGCTATAACTTTCGCGCCCGCATGGAGTTTATGGAGCGCAACTTTATTAAACAGGCACTGGCTGCCCACGGCGGTAATCAACGCCAAACCGCCGAGGCACTGCAACTGAGTTACGACCAGCTGCGCGGCATGGTGCGCAAACACAAACTCGGGGGCAGTTCCCGAGCCTAGACCGGATATTTCAACAGTACGGCGAATTCTCTGCTGTTATTGGCTTAATATCCGGGCTAACACCGCGCCACAACAGCATAACTATCTGAACTACGGCCCAGAAAGCTGCGAAATCACAGGTTTAGCGCTGGCCTGACGGAGCATTCGCGCTATGATAATTCCCACAACACCCTTCAATACAAGGAAACACAGTATGCTACTTAGTAATATGGAAGTTCTGCCCGACAAACGTATCACCCGCCACATCGGCCTTGTGCAGGGCAGCACGGTGCGCGCCAAACACGCCGGTCGCGACCTTTTGGCCGGTCTGAAAAATATCACCGGCGGCGAATTAAAAGCCTACACCGAACTGCTGTCGGAATCGCGTGATGAAGCGGTTGACCGACTTATCGAACAGGCCACTGCGGTGGGCGCAAACGCCGTAATCAACGTGCGCTTTTCCACCTCATCCATTACCGCTGGCGCCTCGGAAATTTTTGTCTACGGCACCGCCGTTATCGTGGAAGACCGCTAATGGAACAGTTAATCCTGTTTTTAATTCTGCTGGCCATCGGCTTTGGTTTTGGCCGTTTCAACGAAGCGCGCCACTACCGCAGCATTCGCGAGCGCGAGCGGCAGTGTCAAAACGTCCTGGTCGTGCCAGAAAAAATGCCGCCCCCGGGCTATCAGAACCACGCCAGTGAACTGGTCTGCGGGAGTGTGGTAATCTCGGTGGACTATTTCAAAAGCGTGGCGGCAGGTCTGCGCGGTTTGTTTGGGGGGCGTGTGGGCGCCTATGAAAGCCTGCTCGACCGAGCGCGGCGCGAGGCCATACTGCGGCTACAGGAACAAACTATAGACTGCGGGGGCGTGGCGGTTTACAACATGAAATTTGAAACCTCGCGCATCGG
>PDSN01000026.1 GCA_002748505.1 Gammaproteobacteria bacterium
GTCCGATTACCTCCCCAGCTTTGACCTTTCCGAACCGGCACGACATATTGCCTTTGGCCTCAATCAGGAAAGCTTTAAATTTATGCTCGATCCGATGCTACAAACCGGTGCTGAAAAAGTCTCAGCCATGGGTTATGGCATCGCCCCCAGCGGTTTATCGGGGGATGAGGGTGGCCTGTTCAGGTATTTTACCCAGCGCTTTGCCCAAGTCACCAATCCGCCGTTGGATTCGATTCGCGAGGGCGACGGCATGACCTTGCGCGTGACTCTGGGCGGCAAACCGTTTTTTAAAAAATACTGCGACAATAAACAGCTGGTGCTGGATTCGCCGATTTTGCTGCCGCAGGATATGACCCGCATTGCCGCCACCGGCGACAAGCAACTGCTCGGCGTTGGCATTATTGAAACCTTGTACCCCTATGTTGCCGATCGCGATTTGTCCGATTATGAAAGCGATGTACAAACGGCGCTGGATGCGGTTTGCGACCAAGTGGTCGCTATGCTGTCAAAAGGCCAAGATATTATTATCTTAGATGACAGCAATATCGATGAAAACCATATCGCGCTGCCGGCGGTGCTCACCATTGCCAAGGTCAATCAGCGTTTGGTGGCCGAGGGGCTGAGATTTGACGGCTCCATTATTTATTCAACCGGCCAGGCTTGTTCGACCCACGATATTGCCGTGTTGCTCGGCTTTGGTGCCTCTGCCGTCTATCCGGTAACGGCTTACGAACGCGCGCTGGTGCTCGCCGATAAAGGCGATATGGCCCAAGTTGAGACCATGTTGTATCAGTTTAGAAAGGCGGTGGAAAAGTCGCTACTAAAAACCATGGGTAAAATCGGTTTGTGTACGGTGGAAAGCTATATTGGTGGCGAGTTTTTTGAAGCCAGTTTCCTGGACACCAACGACCCGCAGTTAAAAGCCGCGTTTCCGCATATCAGGGCACCCTTGGCCGGGGCAACTTTCAGCGATATCGTTTTAAGCAGTATCAATTGGCACCATAAAATGCTCTCGGTCAGAGACGATAATGACACCACCTCGATGCCTTTGTTGGGCCTGTTTAAAGAGCGCCAAGAGGGCGCCGGCCACACTTTTGGCAATATCGCTGTGCGCGCCTATTCCGGCATGACCGGCGAGGCAGTGGTCTTGGAACAAGACAGTGATGAAACAGCCATCGATGCCGAGCACGATGATCAAGGCGTCATTATCCCGCCGACAGAAGAAATACAGTTATTGCAGGCCAAAAAACTGTCTGCCGAGGATATCAACTGCCACATTATCACCGACGGCTATCGTGCCTTTAGTAAAGATTTGGCGACCGAGCGCTCCTTTCGACCGGCGGCCCTGCGCGATGTATTGGCTTTTCCCATTGACGCGAACACACTGAACTCAACCCAGGACTTTAGTGAGGCCTTGTCGGGCATTAACCGCCACGGCAATATCGCCGTCGCCTTTGCCGGTTTGTCAGTTAGCGTTACGGGCGATAAGGCGACCTTGGTATTGGAAAACGGCAGTCGCTCCCGTTATCAGGCCTTGGGCGAGGCGCTGTCCCACTATTTTGGCGAGGACATTCACCCCTCGGCCTGTGAAGACAACGGCTTATCCCTGCAGGTGTCGGGAACAGCCAAGCACTTTATGCACAGCATTGTCACGGCACCGGCGGCCATCGCGGTTGCCGCCGTGCAACCGGCCACTAAGATTTTGCCAACCTTGGTCACCGGTGCCATGAGCCACGGCTCGCTGATTACCAAAACCCACGAAGCCATCGCCACTGCCGTCAATATGGTCGGCGGCAAGTCCAACTGCGGCGAAGGCGGTGAAAATTTGCGTCGTTACAATACCTTAAAGGGCAGTAAAATCAAGCAGATTGCCTCCGGTCGCTTCGGCGTGTGGACGGGCTATCTCGCCGATCCGATGTTGGAAGAATTGGAAATTAAAATTGCCCAGGGGGCAAAACCGGGCGAGGGTGGTCAGCTGCCCGATAAAAAAGTAACGGTAGAAATCGCCGCTTTGCGCGGCGGTACGCCGCGGGTGGAGTTAGTCTCGCCGCCGCCGCACCACGATACTTATTCGATTGAGGACTTGGCCCAGCTGATTCACGATGCCAAGGCGGCGCGCGTTAAAGTGATTGTCAAACTGGTGTCCACTGAAGGTGTCGGTACGATTGCTGTTGGTGTGGCCAAGGCCGGTGCCGATCTTATCAATATTGCCGGTAACACCGGTGGCACCGGGGCGGCGCAAGTGACCAGTCTAAAACACACCGGTCGCATTGCCGAGCTGGGCATTGCTGAAGTGCATCAAGCTCTGTGTGAAAACGGCTTTCGCGATAAAATTACCCTGCGCGCCTCCAATGCCCACCAAACCGGCAGCGACATCGTCAAATCGGCGATGATGGGAGCGGATTCCTTTGAAATGGGTACCGCCGCTTTAATGATGTTAAAGTGCGTGATGGCGAAAAACTGTAACGTCAAATGCCCGGCCGGGCTGACCACCAACCCGGAGGTCTTTGACGGCGATCCGCGTTCACTGGCTCAGTATTTGGTCAATATGGCCCACGAAGTGCGGGAAATACTGGCCTCGCTGGGCATGCAATCGCTGCGCCAAGTGCGGGGCCGCACGGATTTACTGCATCTGATTGAGCATAAAAATATCGTTGGGCATTTGGATATGTCGGCCTTATTGCATAAAGCCGATAATCTAGTCGTCGATAACCCCGTCTATTTGGAAAAAGATTATCATTTGGACGAAGAGATGTTTGACTGGCTGCAACAGGCCTGGGACGGCAAAGAACCGTTTGCGCCGCAAAACTTGGGCGAATATCGCCTATCCAACACCCACAAAAGTTTTGGCGGCCAGCTCAGTATCGATATCGAGCGCTGGCTCAATTACCAAAACCCGGATATTTTGGACAGTCATCTGGTCAAACAACTGGATAACGGCCGCTATGTGCTGAGCGATTCGACGGTCACCATTAATACTTATCGCTCGGCCGGGCAAAGCTACGGTGCTTTTAACAATTCCGGTATTACCCTGATTCACAGCGGTACCTGTAACGACGGCGTCGGCAAATCGATGTCGGGTGGGCGCATTGTTATTAAAAATGCCGGTGGCGGCGATGCTGCCGATAACCGTCAAGGCAACGTTTTAATCGGCAATTTTGCCCTGTTCGGTGCCACCGGCGGGCGCCTGTTTGTCGAGGGCCAAGCCGGTGACCGCTTCGGAGTGCGCAACTCCGGCGCCTTTGCCGTGGTCGAGGGCGTCGGCGATTTCGCCTGCGAATATATGACCGGCGGCATCGTTATCAATATCGGCGGTTACGGCAAGGGCTTTGGCAACGGTATGAGCGGCGGCATCGCCTTTCAATACGATCCCGACGGCGAGATTGTCGATAAGTGCTCGCAGGATTCCGTCACCTGTCACGGTTTTGCCAGTGCAGGGGACAATGCCTTTATGCAGGCGCAGGAAGACATACTGTTGCGCTATTTAAAGGCCCATCGCCGGCGTACGCACTCACCGAAAATTCGCGCCTTGCTGGCCGACTGGGAAACCTCCAGACAGCATTTTTATATCGTCATCCCCAAAGCCTGGTATGCCAATCACAGCATTACTACCTTGTCAGAGCATATTGATGCCAAATCGTGGATAGAGGAACTGTCAACCGATACGGCCAGAGGCTTTGTCGAGGCGATGTCGCAGGCCTATCTTGAACAAACGCCGCTATTTTCCGGTGCCGTGCCCAGCTATGATAGCACCGATGTCGAGCTCAGCAGTCAGCTGGCCAGCAGCGCCGGTATTTACTTGCGCGCCGTGCAGATTATCGATAAAGACGGCGATAACTGT
>PDSN01000027.1 GCA_002748505.1 Gammaproteobacteria bacterium
ATTTATGAGTAAAAGCCTGCAAGCGATCGACCAGATGGTACCCGGTGCCAATCTTGGTGCGTACGTACAGGCGGTGTCGGCCGTTCCCATGCTCAGTGCCGAGCGTGAAAAGGAGTTGGCGGAAGATCTCTACTACAACGACAACGTTGATGCCGCACGCCAGTTGGTGATGTCGCATCTGCGTTTTGTCGTGCATATTGCCCGCAGCTACTCCGGTTATGGTTTGGCCGAAGCCGATCTTATTCAGGAAGGCAACGTTGGCTTGATGAAAGCAGTGAAGCGCTTCAATCCAGAAAAGGGTGTGCGTCTGGTGTCGTTTGCGGTGCATTGGATCAAGGCCGAAATGCACGAGTTTATTTTGCGCAACTGGCGCATTGTGAAAGTGGCTACGACCAAAGCGCAGCGCAAGCTGTTTTTTAACCTGCGCAGCTCGAAAAAACGTCTGGCCTGGCTGAACGCCGCTGAAGCCCAGGCGGTGGCCGATGATTTGGGCGTTGATGTGCGTGAAGTGCACAATATGGAAGGGCGCTTAAGCTCCCGGGATATGGCCTACGACCAGCCCGCGGACAGCGATGAGGCCGACGATTGGCAGGCACCGCAGCACTTCCTGGAAGATCATAGCAGCGATCCCGCTGTGCTGGTGGAAGAAACCAACTGGCGCAACGACAGTGAATCGCGCCTGCAGCGCGCCCTGTCCGGTCTGGATGAGCGCAGTCGCGATATTGTCGCCCAGCGCTGGCTGGCGGAGGACAAAGCCACATTACACGAACTGGCGGCGCAGTATGAAGTATCTGCTGAGCGGATTCGCCAGCTTGAGCAAAACGCGATGAAAAAGTTGCGCACCGCAATTGCGGCGTAACAGCTGCGAGCACCAAGCCGAGTATCCCGCGGTACTCGGCTTTTTTTATGTCTGTAAAAAACGATGAAGGAGGAGTTTCACTATGGCAAAGGGCTTTTTGTTATTTGCAAGCGCCAGCGGTGCGCTGTCGGTGATGGCGGGCGCGTTTGGGGCTCACGTATTGCGAGATCGTCTCGATGAGTACCTGTTTGGCGTCTATCAAACCGCTGTGCAATATCAAGTGTGGCACACCCTGGCTTTGCTGGCTGTGGGTTTGTGGTGTTTGTTAGGTGGTGCAACGCCTGCGCTGAGGTTTTCCGGGTATGCCTTTATGGCGGGGATTGTGCTGTTTAGCGGCTCCTTGTACGCGCTGTGTTTTAGCGGTGTGAAAGCATTGGGCATGATTACGCCGGTGGGCGGTTTCATTTTCATCGCCGCCTGGTGCGCGTTGTTCGTGGCGGCGTGGCGTCTGCACACAAGTTGATGTAGCAATGGATGACAACAAACTCCAAAAGCGCGGCATTCGCAGTTTTGTATTGCGCACCGGGCGTATGACCCCTGGCCAGCAAAGCGCCTATGACACATACTGGCAACGCTTTGGCCTGTCGCTTGAAGACGGCGTCCTGAACCCCGAAGCTGTGTTTGCTCGGCGCGCGCCGCTGGTGATTGAAATTGGTTTTGGTATGGGGCAGTCCCTGGTGGAAATGGCAAAACAGGCCCCTGAGAATGATTTTATCGGCATTGAAGTGCACAAGCCCGGTGTCGGCAAGCTCTTGCACAGCGTCAATCTCGAAGGGCTTGAGAATGTGCGGGTGTATTGCCATGACGCAGTGGAGGTGCTGCGCGATTGTGTCACCGACGCCTCAGTGGACCGTTTTCAGATCTACTTTCCCGACCCGTGGCACAAAAAGCGCCACCATAAACGTCGCCTTATTCAGCCGCCGCTGGTGGCGCTGCTGGTGCAAAAACTGGTGCCCGGCGGCACCTTACACCTTGCCACGGACTGGGAGCACTACGCCGAGCAAATGCTGGAAGTGCTCAGCGACAATGTGGATTTGATCAACACGGCAGGCCCAGGTCAGTTTGCCCCGCGACCGGGCGATAACCCAGTTCGCGCTCCATTTTGCTGGCGTCGATGGCGTAGCGCCAGTCGTGGCCCGCGCGGTCAGTGACAAAGCGAATCAGGCTGTCGGCGTTTTCGCCCTTGGCACAGGGGGAATCCGGAAAGCGCTTTGCCAGTGTTGCATCCGCGGCAAAATGTTGATCGAGGCTTTGACACAATTGCTTGACGATGGCGATATTGGTCCACTCGTTGTTGCCGCCGATATTGTAGGTTTCACCTACCGCGCCGTTTTGCAAAATCAAGTCGATACCGCGACAGTGGTCTTCCACATACAGCCAATCGCGCACGTTTTCACCCGTGCCGTAAATCGGCAGTGGCAAACCGCGCAGGATATTGGTCAGACACAGGGGTATCAGCTTTTCAGGAAAGTGGTAGGGCCCGTAGTTATTGGAGCAATTGCTGGTGCTCACCTGCAAACCGTAGGTGTGGTGATAGGCGCGAACCAAGTGATCGGATGCCGCTTTACTGGCGGAGTAGGGCGAGTTGGGCTGATATAAATGCTGCTCGGTAAAGGCGGGCTCAGTGCTGTCGAGGGTGCCGTAGACCTCATCGGTAGAGACGTGATGAAAGCGGTGCGCGAGAGACTGATCTCCATCCAACCATACCGTTTTTGCTGCTTTTAGCAGTGAGTGAGTGCCCACTATATTTGTTTCGATAAACGCATCAGGGCCGCTGATAGAGCGATCCACATGGCTTTCTGCGGCAAAATGGACGATGGTGTCGATACGCCGTGTTTTGAGCAGGTCGATCACCGTGTCTGTGTCGGTGATGTTGGCATGTACAAAATAAAAGCCGTCGCGACCCTCCAGTGGGGTCAGATTGGCACGGTTGCCTGCATAGGTCAGGGCATCCAGCGCCACGACGGTGTCAGCGGGGTGTTTGGCCATCCAATAGTGTACGAAGTTCGCACCGATAAAACCGGCTGCACCGGTTACCAATAAAGCCTTAGGCATCGCCGTGTTCCTTGTAGTCATTAAGCATCGCGCGCAGTTGATCGCGCCAGTGAATGGCGGGCAGGTTGAGTTCGCCCCAGCAGCGGGACTTGTCTAAAACACTGTAGGCTGGCCGGGCCGCTGGAGTGGGGTAGTCCGCAGTGGTGATAGGGAGTATGCGCGCGACATTATCGACCATGCCCAAGCGCGATGCTTCATCTGCAATAGCGTGGGCAAAGTCGTACCAGCTGCACACGCCCGCATCGGAATAGTGGTAAATACCAGAGGTGCTTTCCGTAAGCGCAATCTCCCACAGCGCCTTGGCAAGGCCATTGGCCCAGGTGGGTGTGCCCACTTGATCGGCGACGATGCCCAGACTTTCGCGACTGGCAATCAGTTTTAGCATGGTCTTGACAAAGTTCGAGCCAAAGCGGGAATACACCCAGCCGGTGCGCACGATAATACTGCGCCCATTGGCCGCGCGCACAGCTACTTCACCACTTAGCTTGGTTTTGCCGTAAATTGACAAGGGTTCGGTGAGGTCAGATGTCTTGTAGGGTGTGCTGGAACGACCGGGAAATACGAAATCCGTGGAAACGTGTAAAAAGCGGGTACCGTTATTGGCGCAGGCGGTGGCCAGATTGGCGGGGCCTTCGATATTGATACTCGATGCTCGCACGGGTTCGTGTTCGGCGCTATCAACCGCCGTATACGCCGCCGCGTTGATAAGCGCGAAGGGTTGGTGGTGATTGACCAGCTCACCCACGGCGCGGGCGTCGGTAATATCGAACTGGTGGCGGTCGAGAAACAGCGCGTCTACAGTGTCTGGACAGGTGGCCTGCAATTCTCGTCCGAGTTGGCCGCCCGCTCCGCTTACAATAATTTTTTTCATGACAAACAAAGCCTTGCGAGAAAGCGGGTATCTTACTGTTTGGGCGGGGGCTGTGCCAGCTCACAAATGCCGATTGCGCAAGAAATGCTGGCTGTGCCACAAAATATTTATAAATAGCCGTTTATTCCCGGGCCTTGAGTGATTATGCTGCGCTTATATGAAAATGATCGGTTGATTTCATGTCTGACAATCCGTCTGCCAGCGGTTGGCGCACTTATTCTCGCCTGCTGGTCTATGTCAAATCCTATTGGCTTGCGTTTGTTTTGAGCATCGTGGGCTTTGTGCTGTATGCGCTCACCCAGTCGGCTTTTGCGGGGCTGATGCAATACCTGCCCGGTGCGTTCAATACCATGGCCAGCGACAGTGTGCAGCCCCTTAGAGCCTGGGAGCAGTTTTTCAATCTGGGCTCGCCCGAGGGCATTCGCCTGTTTTTACCGCTGGCGTTGATTGCGATTGTCACCCTGCGCGGTGTGGGTTCTTACCTGGGCGGTTACTACATCACCTTAGTGGCGCGCAATGTGATTCACCGCCTGCGTCAGGATCTATTTGCCCATATCAACACCCTGCCCGGCGCATTTTTTGACCAACACAATTCCAGCCATATCGTCTCAACGATCACCTTCAACGTGGAACAGGTCACATCGGCTGCTTCGAACGCGATTAAAACCATTATTCGCGAGGGGCTGACCGTGGTGGCGTTGCTGTCGTATGTGTTTTATCTGAACTGGAAGCTGTCGCTGGTGTTTTTGCTGGTCGGCCCGCCGATTGGCTTTATTATCAGTCTGGCGTCCAGGCAGTTTAAAAAATACAGCCACCGCATTCAGGACTCAATGGGTGGTATTACCCAGGTCAGCTCCGAGGCGATCAAGGGCTACCCGGTGGTGCGCGTGTTCGGCGGTACCGACTACGAGCAGCAGCGCTTCGATGCGCAAAGCGAGCAAACTCGCAAGCAAAACATGAAGCTGGCGCGGGTCAACGAGATCGCCACGCCCTTTATTCAGATGTTGACCTTCTCGGCTATTGCGTTGCTGTTCTGGTTTGGGCTTGACCCCGCGCTCAAAGGCTCAATGGATGCCGGTGCCTTTTTGGCTTATATCACCGCCGCGAGCCTGGTGGCCAAACCCCTGCGCCAGCTCACCAATGTTAATGCGGGCATTCAGCGCGGTATTGCCGCAGCGGAAAGCATTTTTGCCATTTTGGATCAGGCCTCAGAGCCTGATAGTGGCAAACGACCTCTGCAGCGCGCCCGCGGTGAGATTGAATACCGTCATTTGAATTTTAGCTACGCGGGTGCCCAGCAAAACGTACTTCGCGACATTTGTCTGCATATCAAACCCGGGCAAAGTGTGGCTCTGGTGGGCAAATCGGGCTCGGGTAAAACCACCTTGGCGAGCTTGCTAAGCCGTTTTCAGCAGAGCCCGCCGGGCAGTTTGCTGATTGACGGTCATCCGATAGAGGACTATAAACTGGCGGATTTGCGCGCCAATATAGCGGTGGTCACCCAGCAAACGGTGCTGTTTCAGGATAGTATCGCCAACAATATTGCCTATGGTGAGCTGCGCGGTGCTTCAATGGAGGCTATCGAACAGGCCGCGCGCAGCGCCTATGCGATGGAGTTTATCGAGCGTTTGCCCGATGGATTAAACACCCAGGTTGGTGAAGATGGTGCGGATCTTTCTGGCGGGCAGCGCCAGCGTCTGGCCCTGGCGCGGGCGTTTTTGAAGCAGGCGCCGATTTTAATTCTGGATGAGGCGACCTCGGCGCTCGATGGCGCATCGGAGCACTACGTGCAACAGGCGCTGCAAACTCTGACTGAACACTGCACCACACTGCTTATTGC